>DASZUP010000703.1:0-3689 GCA_035547635.1 Pirellulales bacterium | reverse complement strand
GGCCGCTGTCGAGCAATTTGCCTTTCTGATTGAAGATCGCCCAATAGATCGTCCGCGCATGGCGCTTGGCGTTCTCGGCAATCTTCGAGGCGTCGCGGCCTTTCGTGCGGTTGCCGTTGATCCGGTAGAGGTCCGCACGCTCGAAAGTGAACGCAAGTACGTTCCAGTCTTTTCCTAACAAAAAGCTCATAATTTCCCATCTCCTGGCGACGGGTTAACCATACTCGACGAGGCAGTCAGTTGCAACGATCGTCAGGATAGCGCCACATGCGCCGAACGTTCAGCAATTGCGCGGAATGACGCGAAAAACGCAGCATGGTTCTGCGGCCGCGCCGCACGCGCAGAAAGAGAGTTCGCCGCTGAATTTGGCCGCCCGCCTGACGCGCTGAACGCATTTCGCGCCCTAACCTTCTAATAGTGGGGTGCGGCTCGCGGCCTCATGACATGGGGACTGCGAGTCAGCGGAGCCGCCGATGTTAGGTTCATTCTTGCGTGGCGAAATGACATTGCCTTTTTTGCCGACAACCGTCGCCCTGGCAGCGGTTGCAACCTTGGGCTATCTGGTTGGCCGGCGGTCGCGCGGCGGCGAACCGCCTTCGGAACATGCCTATCGCGATCTGCGGCAAACGCTCGACGACGCCAGGCAACTGGAACAGCTCACCGACGACATGCTGCAAGCCACTCGTCAAGCGTTGGACGAGTGTCGCCGGCTTTCATTCGGCTCTCGGACGGATGAATCGAAGGCGGGGCCTGCGCGCCGGTCTCACGGCTCGAATGGGAAGTCGGCTTTCGAGAATAAGTGACAGCCGCCGGCTGAACTTTGAGCTATGTTTGCAATACGGCGACCGTTCCCGTTCCGCACCTGAACGCTCTGTGAACCGCCGTCGCTTTCGCGCCCAGCCTGTTCCGGCATGGGCGCCGCCCCTCGCCGCCGTAGCGGGCGATCTCCTCCAACGCCTATCGGATGGTATAGCCTATGAGTATGACTGGAAATATCGAGCAGCCGTTGCTGTGCAAGAACGCAAACCCCGAGTTGCTCCAGGCGCTGCTCGACGCGGTCGAGAGCGGTCTCTCCATGTGTAACGCCAATACCCAGTGGGTCGGTTTCACGACCGTTCCCACGCACAACATCGGCACCGTGACCGGCATGATCGGCGTTCACGGCCAGGCCTCGGGGTTTGTGACCGTGAACATGGCCGAACGCTTCGCCCTCAAAGCCGTCGAGGGCATGTTGCAGGAACCTCAGCACGAGCTCAGTCCGGCGGTGATCGACGGCGTCGGCGAGATCACGAACATGCTCGTCGGCGGCGTGAAGAACAGTCTGGCCGGGACTCCCTGGGCATTCAGCTATATCACCGCCCCCTCGGTAATCATCGGCCCCGGCTGCCAGATCGCGTTCGCCAAGGGACTGACCTTTCTCTGCGCGACGTTCGAGCACATTGATCCCGAAGCCGTGCTGATCTCCGACCGGCTGTTTCAGATCAATCTTTCACTGTTGCCCGTGTAAGGCTCTCTGCAACGACTGCTGGAAATGAGTGGGGCGCAAGCCTTTGCCGCGTGGGCGGCCGAAACACTTGGGGGCTACTCAGCCCCCGTCGAAGCGGAGCGAGACGGGACGTCAATCCGCTGGGGCGAAGCCAGCGTCGCCAGCACTCGGGGGTCGATGTCGTTCGAGAGGTAACGCGTCGATCCGTCGGCCATGAGGAAGTTGACGCCTTGCTCGTTCGCACTGCCAAAGCCGGCGGCCGCGCGATTGAGACCGAGCGTTGGATCGCGCACGTTCGCCGGATCGCCCCAGCCCATGAAGTCGTGCGACACTTCGCCGCACACGATCAGTGCGTTGCCGGCGTTTTTTACTCGCTCCAGGGAAACAGGCTCGGCGAAAAAACGCTCGTTGCCCGCGTAGTGACTGACGCCAAAGCCGCGATGCTCACGCAGCACGTCGAAATCGGGGCTCAAGTAAAAGACCACCAAGCGCTGAAAAGCAGGGACATTTTGCGGATCGTCCCAGTCGATTCTCATGTTGATGTACTGCCTGGGTTGAACCGACATAAATGACAGCATGCGCGTCTGCCAGCTATGTACCGCCTCCCTGCGGGCCGGCCATGCGCCGTTAGGGGCCGTTTGGCCGTAGGCGCTCGCAAAGTTGCCGAGTCCATCGCCAATCACGCGAAAATTAAAGGCCGGAGTTTCTTGAACCGCGGCCAGTCTCAGTCGCCGCACGGTGAGCGGTTCGGGCGTCGTCGCCAGCCACGCGGTCTGGTGCACGAGCCCGATAAACGAGATGCCTGCGACGAACATCAGCACGACGATCGCCAGCAATAGCGCTGTTCTCCGCAATGGCCAGCGGCCGGCAACGCGTCCGTGCAGCTGGTCTCCCGCTTCGGCCTTGACGTTAGTTGAGGACGATTGCGTTTGGATCGCTGAAGCGAGCCACACGGCGAAGCGATGCCCGCTGGCAAGCAGTAATGCGCCGCACAAGGCCAGCGTCGCTACGCCGCTCCAATTCACGGTTGCTTGAGAGCATGTTCTGCCGAGAAAGTGCAGCCAGCCCGCCAGCAGATGGCCGCTGCTTTCCGCCGGCAAGCCTGTCAGGATGCCAAGCCCGATGGCGAACAGCAGGAACAGCGCCAGCAAAAAAGCGATGGAGCGCATCAGGGGCTCTCCCTGTCAGTTGGCGTCACCGGCCGGACCGGCTGCTCTGCGCCAGTCGATGGCGCAGCCTCCGCCGGCTCGGCCAATTGGTACGTGAGCCCGTTTTTTTCCAGGCGCCGGGCGTCATCAGCTCGCGGGCGCCGGAGATCATTGTCAACACCAGCAGGAACAACAGGCCCCACAGCCAGATCAGCCCGAGCGACCGCAGATACGAAATGCGCGGCAACTTGGGAAAGTCTTTGGCCAGAGAATTCCAGACGCGCTGCACCGCCCAACCGCTTGCTAACAGGCCGGCCAGGAAGAACGAAATTGCATCGAGTCGCAGTCTGGCGAGTTTCGATAGCGTCAGATAGCGAGGAATATCTTCGAGCGTCGGCGCCGTCATCCCCGCCTCAGCCGTCGCTGCACCGACCAGGCACAGCGCCAGCGCCACGAAAGCAATGCGCTTGCGAGAGCCCATCATCGCACCTCCCCCGATAGACGTTTACATTGCCGAACGGCAACTGACATGGCTTCGCGCATTGTAGCCTGTCGGGAAGTTCCGGGGCAACGCGCGACCGCGCAGAACTTTGTGTCTCGCCTGCAATGGCTGGTATGCCGTGTCGCCGAGCGATAGCATGCAAGCGCTCTGAGGCAACCATCGATTTTTCCGCTAGGACGACCCGGGGGAGCTTTTGATGTCTACCAGCGACGATTTGCAAGCCCAACTGGCCGGCCAGGCGCGCGTGCTGCAAATCATCGTGGCCTCGGTGGCGATGGGGCCTGTGGCGTTTCTCGGCTACGTGCTGTTCATGGCGCCGACGGCCGAGCAAGACGCCGGACTTTTTATGACCTACCTGGCTTGCGGCGCGACAGCCGCCGCCGTGGCGGCCCGACTGATCGTGCCGCCGCTTGTCGTCCGCAGCCAGCGCCGCCAGATCGCGGCGGGCGCCTGGTCTCCGGCGGGCCAGAATGGCAATGGGCTCCAGGCGCCGGCGACCGATGCGGGCAAACTGGGCGCCGTCTATACCGCTCGCACCATGATCGCCGTCGCC
>DASZUP010000702.1:0-9471 GCA_035547635.1 Pirellulales bacterium | reverse complement strand
TTCCGCAGCGTTTTGGAGGCGAAAAACCACGACTATCAGACCGTCGAATACTCAGCGACCATCAAGCCGGGCGAAAAGACCGAGCTGAAGTACGAATTAGTCACGCACCAGGGCCGCAACGCCAAGCAGGCGAGCGTGACGGTCGAAGCGGCCGCTCGCCCAGGCGATTAAGACGTCAGTAACCGACGAGTCTCAGAAATCGGCGTTGCCGGGCGTACGGGGGAACGGAATGACGTCGCGGATGTTGGTCATGCCGGTGATGAATTGCACGACCCGCTCCAGGCCGAGACCAAAGCCCGAGTGCGGCACGGTTCCATAGCGCCGCAGGTCCAGATACCACCAGTAGTTCTCGGCCTCCAGGCCCTGCTCTTTCATCCGCATTTCCAGCACGTCGAGCCGCTCTTCGCGCTGGCTGCCGCCGATGATCTCGCCGACCTTGGGCACCAGGATGTCCATCGCCCGCACGGTGCGGCCGTCGTCATTGACGCGCATATAAAACGGTTTGATAGTCCGCGGATAATCGTGAAGAATCACCGGGCGTTTGAAGACCTGCTCCGTCAGGTAGCGCTCGTGCTCGGCTTGCAGGTCGCGGCCCCATGCGACGGGAAACTCGAACTTCTGGCCTGATTTCTCCAAATGCTCGACGGCTTCGGTATAAGACAGCCGCACGAACTCGGTGTCGACAATCCCTTCCAGCGTGGCCAGCACGGTGTCGTCGATGCGCAGGTTGAAGAACTGCATGTCCTCGGCGGCGCGCTCCAGTACGTCGCGGAAGATGCGTTTCAAGAAGGCTTCGGCCAGATCCATATTGTCGGTCAGGTCGAAGAACGCCATTTCCGGCTCGACCATCCAGAACTCGGCCAGGTGCCGCGAAGTGTTGGAGTTCTCCGCGCGGAAGGTCGGGCCGAAGGTGTAGATATTGCCGAGAGAACAGGCGAAGATCTCCCCTTGCAACTGCCCGCTGACGGTCAAATACGCCGGCCGGTTGAAAAAGTCTTTGGAAAAGTCGACTTTGCCTTCTTGCTTGGGAACTTGCGCCAAATCCAGCGTGGTGACCTTGAACATCTCGCCGGCGCCTTCGCAATCGCTGGCCGTGATGATCGGCGTCTGGATATAAAGAAAGCCCTGCTCCTGAAAGAAGTCGTGGATCGAACGGCTGACGCAGTTCCGCACCCGAGTCACGGCGCCGAACGTGTTGGTGCGCGGCCGCAGGTGGGCTAACGTGCGCAGGAACTCGAACGAGTGCTGCTTTTTTTGCAGCGGGTAGGTCTCGGCGTCGGCCATGCCGTGTACGATCACGCGCGTGGCCTGGACTTCGGTCTGCTGCCCTTTGGCCGGCGACTCCTTCACAAGACCTTCCACGGTCAGGCTGCAGCCGGCGCCGAGCTTTTTGATCTCGCTCTCGTAGTTGGCCAGCGATCCGTCGGCGATCACCTGCACGTTGCCAAAGCAGGAGCCGTCGTTGATCTCCAGGAAGCTGAAGCCCCCTTTCGAATCGCGCCGCGTGCGGACCCACCCTTGCAATTGGACCTCGCGACCGACTGCCGCGGCTGTTCTGGCTAGCGCGACTGCGACCTTCTCCATCGATCTACTCCCTTCAGCCGTGCGATTCCTGCGAGGCCAGCCAACGTTCGGCGTCGAGGGCCGCCATACAGCCGCTGCCGGCGGCGGTGATGGCCTGGCGATAGTAATCGTCGGCCACGTCCCCGGCGGCGAATACGCCTTCGACGCTGGTGTTCGTGCGGAAAGGAACCGTCCAGCGAATGTACTTCTTCGGCGTCAGTTCCAGCTTGCCTTCCAGGAACTTGGTGTTGGGCGTATGACCGATCGCCAGGAACACGCCGGTCGCGGCCAGCTCTTGTCGCTCGCCGCTTTTCGTGCTGCGCACGCGCACGCCGGTCACGCCATCGCCGTCGCTGCCAAGCACTTCTTCCAGCGTGCTGTTCCAGACCGGCTCGATCTTCGGCTCATTCAGCGTCCGCTCGGCCATGATCTTCGAGGCCCGCAGTTCGTCGCGGCGATGCACCAGGTAAACCTTGCTGGCGAACTTGGTCAGGAATGTGGCTTCTTCGCAGGCCGAATCGCCGCCGCCGACCACCACCAGCGGCTTGTTGCGGAAACGCGGCAAGGCGCCGTCGCAGACCGCGCAGGCGCTGACGCCGCGGTTCTTGTACGCGTCTTCCGAAGGAAGTCCCAGGTAGTTCGCCCGGGCGCCCGTCGCCACAATCACGGCTTCGGCATCTGTGACCGAACGGTCGGACGCGGTGAGCTTGAACGGCCGGTTGCTGAAATCGACTTCGACAATGTCGTCGGTAATGATCCGCGTGCCGAAATTGGTAGCCTGCTGGCGCATGAGTTCCATCAGTTCAGGGCCGCTAACTCCCGCCTTCTGGTGCGGCGCCATCATGATCCGCTTCTCTTTGGCGATGGAATCATCCAGGTACGGCTCCAGGTTTCCGTGCGGAAAGCCTGGGTAGTTTTCGACTTCCGTCGTGAGCGAGAGCTGCCCCAAAGGCAAGGTGCCGGCAATCCGGTTCTCTTCGGTGATGGCGCCTTCGAACACCAGCGGCTTCAACTCAGCTCGGGCGGTATAGATGGCGGCAGCCCACGCGGCAGGTCCGCTACCGATGATGACGACCTTCTCAGCCAATTGCGCAACTCCTTGAGTAGGAACTCTTTTTGCATGAATCAGGGGCGTTGTTTCCGAGCCGGTCATTATAGCGCGTCGCCTCTGGGCGTCCATGCCGGCGCCGGGAATTGACGTCATTCCCGCCCCGTGTCGCGTCCGCCGTGCGTTGGCGTCTGTGCCAGATTACGTATTCCACGCACTTGTACCACTCTGCGGCTTTTTGCCCAATCTCCCGCTGGCGGGCCGCCGCCGGCTGTTCGCCTTGACCGAGTTGCGTAGATCGCCATACTTGGCGGCCAAGGTACTCAAGGAAGAGTGTTGTCAAACCTGGGTCATGATGACCGTTCACCTCGTCGTGCTGAACTACAACGGCCGAAAGTTGCTGGCCGAATGCCTGCCGTCGCTGTTGCGCGCCGCGGAATGCTCGCGCCGGCATTGCGAGCTCGTCGTCATCGACAACGGCTCGATCGACAACTCGGTCGATTACCTGCGCGTCGTCTTTCCGTCGATTCGCGTGTTCGAGCAGCCCAATCGCGGGCTCTGTTCTTACAACGACGTGCTGGCCAAACTGCCCGGACGCGTCGCTATTCTGCTGAACAATGACATCAAGCTGGCGGAAGACAGCATTGATCCGCTGGTTGACCCGTTGTTAGCGGAGAAGGCGCCAGGCGATTCAGCCTGTTTCATGACGGCGCCGTTGTGCCGGCTGTTCGACGGCGTCACGCACGAAGGTTTGCAGGCGGCCGTGCGCTGGCGCTGGGGCCTGGTTGAAGCAACGGCTTACTTTCCTGGTTACGAGCAAGCGAGTCTGCGACCGGGTTTGACCGCCGCGGCCGGTCCCGTAATGGCCGTCGATCGCCAGCGCTTCCTCGAGTTGGGCGGCTTCGATCCGCTCTACCTGCCCGGCCGGCTGGAAGACCTTGATTTCGCTTTCCGCGGTTACATGGCCGGATACCAGGCCCGCTACGTGCCCCAGGCCGTGGCCTATCACAAGGGCCAGGTCAGCTTCAACGCCGCCTTCGGGCGCTGCGGGTCCGAAGCGTTAGCGCTGCGCAATACGCTGTTGTTTCAGTGGAAGAACTTGCGGCGCCCGCTGCACGTGCTGCGTCACGTTGCGGCGCTACCCGCCCGGTTCGCACTGGATTGCCTTCGGGCCCCGCTCACGCCGAAAGCAACTCGCTGGGCATTCAGCCGCGCGTTTGCCGCGGCGTTGGCCCGAGCCGGCCGCTGCTGGCGCAGCCCCTGCCCCCCTCGGCGCTCGTTAGACGCCGAACGCGCTTACTTTCGCGATTTTTCCGCCGCTCGCCTGGCGTTGAACAGCCTTCCCAACGCGCCTGTCTCATCCGGGCTAGCCCGATCGCTTCCCGAAGCAAGCGTGGAAAGCCATGAGCTCCTGGCTACGGTAGGAGGTCCGCACTCGTGACGCCGGCGCCGACGATCAGCGTGATCATCATCGCTCAGAACGAAGAGCGCAACCTGCCGGGCTTGCTCCGCGCACTCGACTGGCCCGATGAGATTGTGCTCGTCGACGGCGGCTCGACCGACGCGACTTGCGAGATCGCCCGTTCGTTCGGCGTGAAGGTCTTCGAGCGACCGTTCGACAATTTCGCCCGGCAACAGAACTATGCCCTGTCGCTGGCCCGCGGCGACTGGATCATTTCGCTCGATGCCGACGAGCGGCCGACGCCGGCCATGGTCCGCGAGCTCCGCAGCGCCGTGTTGGATGATCGATACGCCGCTTATCGCGTGCGGGTTCGCAGCTCCATCTTCGGCCGGCGTTTTCGCTTCTCCGGCACGCAGGATGATCGCCAGGTGCGACTTGTGCGGCGAGGCAAGGCCCACTGGGCGGGCGAAGTTCACGAAACGCTGGAGACGGACGGGCTCGTCGGGCAATTGCACAGTTGGCTGGATCACGATCCGCTCCCCGATTTGCAGGCGTTCCTGACGAAGATGCACCGCTACACGACGCTGGCGGCCGAAGCTCGGGTCGAAGCCATGCAGCCCCCGCGGCGACGCGACGCCTGGCTGGCGCCTCCGCGAGAAGTCTTTCGCCGCCTGGTTTGGAAACAAGGCCTGTGGGACGGACCGGAAGGTTGGGCCTTCTGCCTGCTCAGCGGTTTGTCGGAATGGGTCTTGGCCGACAAGCATCGCCAGCTTTGGGCCGCCCGCAGGAGCGTCAGACATCCATGAACGAGCAACCTCTTCCGCTGCTGCCGCTGGTGCTGGCTCGCATTCCGCGAGCCTTGCGGCGCGCGCTGGCGCAAGAGGGCGTGCCCTGCGTCGAGCAGGCGATTGCGCCGGCGGGCGGAAGATTCGTGCTGTTCGACTCCACGATTTCCACGGGCGCCCACGCCGTGCCCGGTCAAACGCCAATCGACGTGAACGTCCTGCGCGGCGGCTGGCGCGACGATCCGTTCGAGGCATTGGACGACGAGCGCACGCTGCGTAGAGCCTGGCAAATTGGCCCTTTGGCGCCGAGCGAAACGGTCGCCCGCGTGGATAAACGCGTCGTGCGAGAACGCCTGCTGGCCGATCTGCGAAAGCGTTTGGAAGCCTCGGGCGGAATCTGGCTGCGCGTCGGCGCCTTTCCGTATCCTTATCGCAGCGCATTCAACTTCCGCATCGATCACGACGACTTCGTTCCCGGCGACTTCGCCGCCACGCTCGCCGCGACGACCGGCCATGAGCATGCCATCAGCCATTACGTCTGCGCCTCGACGCACGCACGGCACGCTGACAGCCTGGCGCGACTGGCCGGCAGCCACGTTGGTTCGCACGGCTACTGGCACCACACCTACCAGACCGCAGACGAAAACCTGCAAAACATCGGCCGCGGAATCAACGCCTTGCGTGCGGCGGGCGTCGAGCCGGTTGGGTTTGCCGCCCCGCATGGACGTTTCAATCGCGGATTGCACGCGGCGCTCGAATCGCTCGGCGTTTCGCACAGTTCCGAGTTTGGCCTGGCCTACGACGATCTGCCTTTCTTTCCGTATGAAGGCCGCGTGCTGCAGATCCCCGTGCATCCGATCTGCCTCGGCGTGTTTCTCGAGGCGCACAACGAGGCAACGTCTCAGCCGTGGACTCCGGCCGATGCAGCCCAGCTCGCGCTCTCGCATTTTGAGCGAATGATCGACGAAAAGAGGCGCGCTGGCGAACCGATCTTTCTTTACGGGCATCCGGAAGGACGACTGGGCCGTTTTCCTCACCTGCTGCGCGCCACTCTGAACGCCGCGGCGCGACACGCCGACGTCTGGGGCGTCAACCTGGCCGAGTTCGCCGACTGGTGGCGTGCTCGCAGCGAGTTGACCGTAGTAGTCTCACAACAAGCAGGCGGGCTGACGGCAAGGGTGCAGCACGCACCGCCCGCTCACCGCTTTGCGCTCGAGCTTTGTCGCGGCGAGCAGATCTTATCGCTGCCAGTAGCAGAAGGCGGCGTTCAGTTTTGTCCCGACTCTGCGAACTTCAAGACTCGCCTGGCGGCGCCGCGTCTCTACCCGATTGCCTCCGATCAGCCGGAAGCATTCCGGGCTTCGCTGCGGCGGTATCTCGACTGGGAACGGGTCACGCCGATCGAAGAAATCAATGTTCGCACCTGGCGAGGCTGGGCGAAACGGACGCTCCGCCGCATCAAAGCCTGACCTCAGCGGTAACCTCTCCTTCACACGCACTCCCCCTGTGAAAGCCATGCCCGCCAACTTCAGGCTCCACGACCGACATGCCGCGGCCGAGCGTTACCAGCGCCGGAGCAAGCTGCCCGCCGTCGTGGCGGCGCTCGCCGGCCGGTCGACGCCGAAAGTCGCTTTGGCGGGCAAGTTGACCGCCTGGGCGGCGCCCGGCGGGGGCGAAATCCAGATGGCGGCGCTGGCCCGAACGCTGGGCGAAGCGGGAGTCGACGCCCGCTTGTGGCGGCCGTGGGAAGAATCGCTTTCCGAGTTCGATTGCCTGCACTTGTTCGGCAGTGAGCCGGAACATCTGACGCTGGCTCGCGAGGCGCGTCGGCACAACATCCCCGTCGTGCTTTCGACCATCGCCTGGTTCGACCTGGCCTCGTGCTGGCGAGAGCCGTGGCCGCTGGCGAAGCGTCTGACGGCCTGCGGCAAATTCGCGCTCCGCGCGGCCGCCCCTTGGCTGAGGTCGTGGCGTCGAGACTTGTACCACGCCGTCGACCTGCTGTTGCCCAATTCAAAAGCCGAGGCCGCACAGCTGACGCGATATTTCGGCGTGCCGGCGGAGCGGATTCACGCGACCCCCAATGGCGCCGACCGGCGATTCTCTCGCGGAGATTCGGAGCCGTTTGCCCGGCGCGTCGGCGGCCGCGGCTTTGCGCTGTATCCCGGACGGATCGAGCCGCGCAAGAACCAGCTCAATTTCCTGCTCGCCATGCGAGAAACGACGGCGCCGGTCGTGATTCTCGGCGACGCCGTACCCGGACACGAAGCCTACTACGCCCGCTGCCGCCATGCGGCCAACCGCTACGTTACGTTCGTCGAACGCGTGGAACATAACGATCCGCTGCTGGCCAGCGCCTATGCCGCAGCCGGCTGCCTGGTGTTGGCCAGTTGGTACGAAACGCCCAGCCTCGCGGCCTTGGAAGCCGGCATGTCGGGCGTACCGCTGGTGCTGCCTCGCAGCGGCTGCGCGCAGGAGTATTTCGGCAAGCAGGCCCGTTACGTCTCGCCGGGCGATCTGAAAGGCATTCGCGATGCCACGCTGGCGGCTATGAACCGCGGGCGAAGCCTGCAACTGGCGGCCCGAGTGCGACAGAACTTTTCCTGGCGCGCGGCGGCGCTTGCCACGCGGGAGGCTTATGAAAAAGTCCTTTGAATGCGCCGGACGCCGCGCCCAACGCCGCCTGAGAAAGCCGCCGCCGACGGGTCGCTACCGCTACGTGCGAATGCGCTGGCGAGTGCTGTTTGCGGCCATTGACTGCGTCGGTTGGGCCGTACTGACGGCGTGCCGTTGGCTGCTCTCAAAGCTGCGCATGCGGCCGGAGGCGCCGCTCGTCGATCCGCGTTCCATCCTGCTGGTGCAGCTCGATCATTTGGGAGACGCCGTGCTGACAGCGGCCGTGCTGCCCGCCTTGCGGCGCCGTTTTCCTCTTGCCCGGCTGGAAGTCTTGGCGGCGGAGTGGAACAGGGAGTTGTTCGCAGCCTGCCCCGAGGTCGATCGCGTCCATGTCTCGCGCGTGAACCGCTTCGCTCGCGAAGTTCGTTACCGTTGGATCCTTTCTACGTGGTGGTGGGGCTGGCGATTGCGGAAGCGGAACTTCGATCTGGCGATCGACGTTCGCGGCGAGTTCCCCCACGCGCTGATCCTCTGGCTCTCCGGCGCCCGGCGGCGTTTGGGCTGGGACTGCGGCGGCGGCGATTTTCTGCTGACCGATCGCGCACGCTTCGTCCCCGGTCGGCCGGAAATCGAGTCGCGGTTGGCGCTGCTGGCTCTCTTGGGCATCGAGGCCGACGAAGCAATCCGCAACAAACGGCCCTGGTTCGAGCCCGGAACTGCAGCACGCACCCGCGTGCGAGAACGGCTGCAAGGTCAAGGGCTTGCGGTTGATGAAGCAGAACGTCCGTTGTACGTGCTGCACATCAGCGCCGGCACGCAAGCCAAGCGCTGGCCTGCCGAACATTGGCGAGAACTGCTCGGACGGGTGATCGTCGAACGCGATGCGACGGTCGTGTTGATTGGCGTCGGCGAAGAACGCGAGGTTGCCCAAGCGGTCACGGGCCGACTGCCTTGGCCGAACGTGATCGATTGGACCGGGCAGTTGTCGCTGCTGGAAACGGCCGCCCTGATCGGTCAGGCTGAACTGTTCATTGGCGCCGATTCGGGCCCGGCGCATCTGGCCGCGGCCGTCGGCACTCCGGCGGTGGTGCTGTTCAGCGGCACCAATCGAGTGGCCCAATGGCGCCCTTGGGGCGCCCAGGTGGACGTATTGCGACGCGAGGTTCCCTGCTCGCCCTGCCACCGGCAGGTCTGCCCTTGGGCAGACCATCCCTGCATGTCTGGCTTAACGCCCCACGAGGTCATGCAACGATTGCCGGCAAGGCAGTCTGTCGAAACGCTCGCCCGCCTGGACGAGCGGCTTGAGCCTGCTCCGCACGAAGCCGTCGTTGCGGCGCCTGCAGTAGGGGAAGTCGAGGAGGGACTGGCATGATTGCTCCGCTGAGAGAGCCGCCCAGATCAGGGGCGGGCGTGCAAAACGAGCCCTTGAGAATCGCTCGACGCATCGTCGCCGCGGCATTGTTGCCGCGCAATGCCGACACCGACTGCGCGCCCCGAGTTCCAGCCTGGAAAGCCTGGGCATTCGCCGGCTGGTTAGTGCTGACCGCCATGGCTTACGGTCTGTCGATGCTCGGCATCAAGCTGAGTTGAGTTTCGTCGCCAAACATCGAGGAAGTGCCGATGCTTGAATCGCTGATGTCGCTGCTGGCGCTGGCCAGCATTGCGGTGGCGGCGTACGGAATCGGCCGCCCGCTGGTCCGCGCCTTGATCGGCGGTGAGGATGATCCGCTGGCGATCGGCGTCTGGAGCGTGGCTGCGGGGCTGGTCGGCGCGGGGCTCGTCCTGACCGCGTTGGGACTCGCAGGACTGCTCTCCAAGAGTTTGATTGGAGTTCTGACGCTGGCGGCCGGCGCCTGGGGCATCGGCGAATTCTCGCGGGCCTATCTCGAGCGCCGCGAGCGAGCCCGACTGAACCCTTCGTCCGTGCTGCCCGCAACCGGCCCGCGCTGGAGCCAGCCGCCGCACTGGATCGAGAACGGCTTGTGGGCGCTGGCTGCGGTGACGGCAGCCGCTTCGCTGATCGTCGCGTTGGCTCCGCCCACGGCAGGCGATGCCTT
>DASZUP010000701.1:0-7735 GCA_035547635.1 Pirellulales bacterium | reverse complement strand
TAATGACCGGCCGCAGCCTGGTCGACGTGCTGAAGTCGGAGCGTTCGGGACTGGTCGATCCGAAGCGCACCTGGGTTGTGACGGGGCGCGAGCGCCACGTCGCCGCGGCGCGCGAAGACAACCTCCCTTATCCCCAACGGGCGCTGCGCACCAAGGATTTCCTCTACATCCGCAACTTCAAACCCGACCGCTGGCCGTTGGGCGCCCCGTACGCCGTGACGGAAACCGAGACGCCCGCGGCGGACGTGTTGGAGAACAACACGTTTGCGGCGTTCCCCGACATGGACGCCAGCCCGACCAAGGCCTGGTTGATCGCCCATCGCCACGACCCGCAATGGAAGTGGCAATACGACTATGCCTTCGGCAAGCGGCCGGGCGAAGAGCTTTACGACCTGCGCAAGGATCCGGATGAAACAAACAACGTGGCGGACGACGCCGCTTACGCCGACGCCAAGCGCGAACTATCTGCTCAGTTGCTCAAGATCCTGACCGACGCCGCCGATCCGCGCGTGACCGGCGACAAGCAAACGTTCGAACGCCCGCCGTTCACCGACCCGCAGCCACCGGGACCGGCAAAGCGCAAGCCCCGCGCCGCGAAGTGAAGCCCAGCCTGGGCGCCTGGCGGCAGAGCCTGGGCGATGCCCCAGGGAAGCGAGGTAATTCACCCCGCTTGCCTCCGGGCTTCAGAGATCGTCCTGATTCCCGCCCAAACGGGCAAATCGCAGCCGCCTCATTGCCGGCAAACAAGCACACAACTTTTCCTGCCCTCATTTTTTTGCCCTCCATCTTTTTGTCTGCCCTCTCCGGCAAAAAGATGGGGGCAAAAAAATAAGAAAGAAGAGGGACTCACGTCGCCGGATTCGTGCAAGAACGCTGGCTTTCTGTGAGTCGCTGTCGGCTGAAGCCAGCGAAAGGAAAGAGGTGAAGGACTCGCTTACTGCGAGCTAAATCTGGAGGCAATCAGTAGTCAAGACAATGATTGCCGAACGCTACGGGCGTTTCACCCATTCCAAACCCGGTGTGCGCTGCAGAACGCGCAAATGGAGCTGCGCAACGGCCGGATGCTGCTCGAGCCGGTAATAGCGCAGCACCCAGTACGCGTAAAGGCAATCGAGTGCACAGTAGTAGACGTTCGTCGCCGGGCCGGTCGGCTCGAATGCCAGATGCGGATTGCACTTCCAATAGAAGTCGTCAGGTGCGTGACTGTCGATCCATTGGGCGCGGCCCGTGTCGCTGACTCGCCCGGTGCGGACCCAGCGGTCGAGCTTGAACCGCCGCAACTGCTCGACGCCCTCCATCAGCGATTGGTCGATGTGACCGCGGCACGTGTTCGGGTTGCGATCGACAATCGTCTGGAACACATGCGGATCGGCGACCAGGCCGGCCCAGAGAAAGCTGCATAGGCTGTTGTGCTGGTCGTGCAGGTAATCCATGGCCCAGTACAGCGTCTGGCCAAGTTGATAAACGAACTTGTCGTTGACCGGCTCGCCCGTGCGGCGGGCGTGATCAAACTCCAACTGCAGGCCGAAGTAGGCCGCCGTAACGACGTGAAAGCGGTCGTTCATGCCTTTCACCAGCGGACTGCCGCCGATCTTCTGCGGCGGCACGAGGCTGGCCCAGGGCGGTTCGTAATAGACATGATGCGTGCCGCGCAGCCGGCGGAACTCCGCAAAGATGCGCTCGCGTTGCGCCGGGTCGTCGGGCGGAAACGAATAGCCCAAGGCGACGATCAGATAGGCTACCTGGGCGTTGAACGGCAGGCTCATTGATCCGATCAGCGGTCGCATGTCGCCGTACGTCGTCGGCCGGCCGAAACGATCGGTCGCGCGGTAGCCGTGATCGATCACGTGCAGCACCATCGCCGCCATATCGTCTCGCGCCAGCTTCTGAATCTCCGGCGGCAGATCGGGGTAAACGTGAATCATCATCGCGGCATAGCCGCAGGCAATCTGGTTGAAGCCTCCTTTGGCCGGATCGTCCTGGTGAAAGTACTGCGCGCCGTCCGGCGCCGTGTACAGGTTCGGCTTGAGCTCGTCGAGCACGATCCCGTCCGCTCGCGCCACGGCCCGAGCCATCAAGCCCGGCTGGCCGGTGACTTCGAAGAACAGGTGCAAGCCCTGGATCAACTCGGCGGCGCGAGCCAGCAGCCGCCGGTCTTTCGTGACCGCATATTGAAAGCTGAGCTGCGCCAGCAGGGTCCCATTCCAGGTCGAGCTATCGCGCGTCGGATACGCTCGCGGCGGCAAACCCGGTCGATCCGGCAACACGGCCCGATTGTAGAACTGATGGTATGGCGTGATGTGGTATCGCCACAGTTCCCACTCGAAGTATGCCGCCTTGACGTCGAGCGGGATTTCGCGATCGCCGCCGTAGTGGGCGACAAGTCGGGCCTGGTAGTCGCGGAGCGACTGGACGGTGTCGTCGCCGGCCGCGGGCGGATCGAGAAGAGGGCCTCGATCAACGGTTTCGTGTTTTGCTTCGGCAGGCTCGGCCGCACAGACGGTATCCCGCCATGTGGCGCAGTACAGCAAGCAACTCAAGACGCAGAGCCGCACTCCACGGTTGAGATAGAGACCGCATGGAAACGCCATCGAGCCCTCCTTGGCCGCTGATCCCTAGAGCAGGTCACTGGGGCATCGCCGAGGCTCTGCACCCAGGCGCCCGATTTATGATTCCTACTCCCTACTCCCTACTTCACCCCGCCCCCTGCTCGCCCGACTCGTCGCTTTCCTCGGCCCGACTTTCGGCTTCCGGCCGGGCGGGTGCAAGCTGCACGATGACGCCGGAGAGAAACTTTGCCAGCTTGTCGCTGGCGACCAGTGCGTCTTCCTTGAGCTTGAGCATGTCCTTGATGCTCGAAGGGCGGCGGAAAATGGCGCCGGCGGCGGCGCCCAACCGGGCGGCTTGCGTCTTCTGCCGGGCCAGCCGCTCAATGTCGGCCGGCAGTTCTTCGTCAATGGCGTCGCTGACAATCCGCACGGCCATAAAGCGGGTCTTGGCCTGGCGGCAGACTTCGCCCACGGCCCACGACTCCATGTCGACGGCCAGCGCCTCGTGCTGCTGGCCGAGCGCCCGCTTCTCTTCCGGCAGACGAACAATCTGGTCGACGGTCAACAACCGGCCGACGTGCAGCCCTGGCGTGGCGGCGGCCGCCTCTTGGCTGATCTTGAAATCGATCGACAGTCGATGCCCCTGGCCATCGGTAATGCTGTCGGCCATGATGATGTCGCCCCGCTTGAGTTTCGGATCGAGCGCGCCGGAAAACCCGGCCGAGACGACCCACGCCGGGCGGTGGCCGGCCAGCAAGGCCTGCGTGCCGCGCGCTGCGGCCAAAGGCCCGACGCCCGCTTCGATCAGCACCACGTTGCGGCCTTTGAGCGAACCCTGCCGGGCGATGAAATCCGCCCCCTTGGTGGTCACCGCGTTGCTCAGCAGATCTTCAAGCCCGCCTTGTTCGATCCCCAAGGCGAACACCAGGCCCACGTCGCAAGGCGGCGGAGCGGCGGCCTGTTCGTCCGAGCCGCGTTGGGCATTCGCTTCGGCGAACGACTCATAGATCTTGGCCTTTGCCTGCTGCTGAATCCAGTTACGGAGAATTGCTTGCCAGACCAAGGGTTTCGCTCGCTCGACGGGTGAAAGGATGTTCCCTGTAGAGTCGGCGATTGCGCGCCGCGAGTCAACGGCAGCGCAGAAAGCCGGAGGGGGCAATTCAGGCGAGCCGGAGGCGTAAGCCTCCGTGTTGCAGCGGCTTGCGGGCGGTTGTTTGCTGGCGCGGCCAAGCGGATTGGTTGGTCGACGTTACCAGGGGACTGACGTCCCCCGCTCGCCTGGCGGCGAGCGGAACGGCAAATGGCGAGCCGGAGGCTAGCGAGTAAGAATCGGCAGCTCGACGAGCTCGCGTGGCGGCTCAGCCGGAACTTCCCCATGTGCCGCGGCTTCGATGGCGTCAAATTGTGCCATGGCGGCAAGTTCCGAGGCCGGAATACGTTTCGGGCCGAAGAGCGTAAGCCGAGCGGTCTGGAACAGCCCTCGCCAGGAATTGAACGTCTCATTGACGGCGGTCGGTTCGTAACCGCAGTGGACCATGCAGTCCTGGCACTTCGGATTGCCGCTGCGGCGGCCGTATGCGTCCCAGTCGGTCGTGTCGAGCAGTTCCTGGAAGCTCTGCACGTAGCCCTCGCCGATCAAATAGCACGGCTTCTGCCAGCCGAACAGGTTGTAGGTCGGGTTGCCCCAGGGCGTGCACTCCAACTCCATGGCCCCTTTGAGGAACTCCAGGAACAACGGCGACTGGTTGAAGGCCCAGCGACGCTTGGAGTTGGCCAGCAGCCGAGTGAACAGCCGCTTGGTTTTGTCGGTCTTGAGAAAATGGTCCTGATCCGGCGCCTTCTCATAACTGTAGCCGGGCGAGAGCATCATCCCCTCGACGCCCAGGTCCATCATTTCATCGAAGAACTGGCGAAATCTCTCCGGGTCGGCATGATCGAACAACGTGGTGTTTGTCGTCACGCGAAAGCCGGCGGCCACGGCCGTTTTGATCGCGCGCACCGCCGCATCGTAAACCCCTTCGCGGCAGACGGCCGCATCGTGTTCTTCGCGCGGGCCGTCCATGTGGATCGAAAACGAGAGGTACTTCGACGGCTTGAACTGGGGCAGGCACTCCTCCAGCTTCAAGGCGTTGGTGCACAGGTAGATGTACTTCTTGCGTTCCACTAACCCGGCGACGATTTCGGGCATCTGCGGATGCAACAGCGGTTCGCCGCCGGGAATCGAAACCATCGGGGCGCCGCATTCATCGACCGCCCGAAAGCACTGCTCCGGCGTAAGGTGCTTCCGCAGGATGTCGACCGGAAACTGAATCTTCCCGCAGCCGGCGCACGCCAGGTTGCAGCGAAACAGCGGCTCGAGCATCAGCACCAGCGGATAGCGCTTCTGCCCGCGCAGCCGCTTGCCTAACACATAGGTCGCCACCGTCCACATTTGGGAGAGAGGAACCCCCATCGACGTCTCCTTCGCCTGGCATGGCGATGCAGCGGGCGGACAATGCCGCCCGGTTGTTCAGAATCTCGTGGATAACGCTCAAAAGCCCTGCATCTCGAGCGGCAGATGATCCGCCATCGAAACTACCGCCGGCTCCAACACGTCGGGATCGGCCCCAATGGCCACGGCCCAACGCGACAATGCCATCAGCGGGAAATAGATCCGGTAGAGGTGGTAACGCAAGTAAAACACTCGCGGGAAACCGGTGCCGGTAAACTCCGGCTCGTCCCAGGTTCCGTCCGGCAGTTGCTGCGACAGCAGGTAGCGCACGCCGCGCATTGCGGCCGGATGATCGTGCCAGCCGGCGGCGACCAGGCCGAGCACGGCCCAGGCCGTTTGCGACGCGGTGGCCGGCCCCTGCCCTCGCAGGTGCGGATCGGCGTAGCTATCGGCCGATTCGCCCCAGGCGCCGGAGGGTTGCTGATGCGATACCAGCCAGTTGGCGCCGGCCAGCACCATCGGATCGTCGAGCGGCACGCCGATGGCCGCCAGCCCGACCAATACCTGCCACGTACCGTAAATGTAATTCACGCCCCAGCGGCCAAACCAACTACCGTCAGCCTCTTGCGAGCTGCGCAAATAGGCCAAAGCGCGATCCACCGCCGGATCGCCCGGCCGGCGTCCCACGGCGCCGAGCGCCTCGAGCACGCGCGCGGTAATGTCGGGCGTGCTGGGGTCGATCATCGCGTTGTGATCGGCGAACGGCACGTAGCAGAGGAACTCGTGATCGTTATCGCGATCGAACGCGCCCCAGCCGCCGTCGCGGTTCTGCATGGCCAGCACCCACCGCTCGGCCCGCTCGATGGCGCCGGTGATGCGTCCCAGCCTGAGGCTGCCATCGTCGCTCGTTTCGGGCGCGGCGCCGCGGCGATCGGCCACCAGATTCAGCTCCGGCGGCAGCGCCGACTCGCTCGAGGCGGAGAATTGCCCTTCGAGCGCCATCATGACCATGATCGTATCGTCGATGTCCGGATAGTAGTCGTTGGCGTGCTCGAAGCACCAACCGCCCGGCTCGACCTTGACGTTTTCAGACCAGTCGCCGCGGCGATGGATCTGCATGTCCAACAACCACTCGACCGCCTTGACGATCGACGGATGTTCGCTGCGCACGCCGCTCGACGCCAACGCCCGCAAGCTGATCGCCGTGTCCCAGACGGGCGACTTGCAGGGCTGCAAACGCAGCGTGTCGTCTTCTTCAATGAACAGGCCTTCCAGCCGCTCGTAGCAGTATTTCAGTTCCGGGCTGTCGTCCTGGTAGCCCAATGCTCGCAGCGCGATCACGCTCCAGACCATCGGCGGGAAGATGGCGCCCAAGCCGTCGCTGCCTTCGAACCGATCGACCATCCAACGCTCGGCCACGCGCAAGGCGCGGCGGCGAAAGGGGAGCAAGCCCGAGCACTGGCAGCGTTTCCAGAACGCGTCGACGGTGCGGAAGAAGCGGTCCCAACTGAACAATCCCGTCCCGCCCTTCAAGCCAGGGCAGCGCAGGGCGGGCCAATCGGCCGGCGCCTTCAAGAACAACTCGCGGATGCCTTGTTCCGGCGTAATCTCTGCGGTCGGCTGCAGCGCCGACATGATCGATAGCGGCACCAGGATGGTGCGGCTCCAGGAGCTGACCCGGTACACGTTGATCGGAAACCAACTGGGCAGCAGCATCACCTCCGGCGGGACGGCCGGACACTCGTCGTAGGAAATCTGGCCCAGCAAGGCGAGATAGAAACGGGTGAAGCTGTTCACCGCGTCGGCGCCGCCGTGCGCCAAAATGGCCGCGCGGGCGCGCTGCATGTATTCGGCGCTGGGGTCGTGGCCGGTCAGCTTGAGCGCAAAGTAGGCTTTGACGCTGCCGCTGATCTCCACCTGGCCGCCGGGATACATCGCCCAACCGCCCTCGGGCAATTGCTGCTTGATGATATACCGGGCCGCCTGACGCGCTTCGGCCGAATCCTGCCGGCCGAGATAGGCCAACAGCAGAATGTATTCGCTTTCGAGGATCGTGTCGCCTTCCAACTCGCCGACCCAGTAACCGTCGGCGTGTTGCTCGCCGAGCAGCCACTGACGGGTGCGGGCGATGCCGCGTCGCAAGGGAGCCGCCAAACGCTCATAGCTGGAACGCCCGAGCGCGGAGATGTGCGGCGCCCCGCCGTGCCCCTCGTTAGCCACGATCCGAACGGTGCGGCCTATAACATCCATGCGACGATTCTCTCAAGATGAGTCGGCAAACTTCCTTGTTACGCCACAATCGCGTGCGAGGCCTCGGCTTGCTCGCCGGCGGCCGAGTTGTATGCCGGCGCCAACTTGCCGACACCTTTGCGTTCAGCGGCCAGGGCTTGCGCTGCCTGGCAAAGCCGGCTTCGGGCCGCGATTGTGAGCCAAAGCTTATGGCATCGCGGCATGGCAGACAAGATCAGAGAGAGATGCAAACAGGGCGAAATGACGCGTTGAGAGCCGCAATATTTTCGCCAGCTTACCCCAATTACAATTACGTCCTGCCACCGCCGGGCTCGTCCCTGATTGTTCTACACATCTCGGGTGACAGCCGCGGAGGCGCCTTTTGGAGTGCGGCGATCTATCGCCGCTTTGGTTTGCGGCGCAGCCGCTTCCCCCTTTGGCGCCTTCCACCGGCGTCCAAGAACCGGCACGATAAAAAGAAAGGTAGCTCCGCGACCGACCAAAGCGGCGATAGAACGCCGCACTC
>DASZUP010000700.1:0-2330 GCA_035547635.1 Pirellulales bacterium | reverse complement strand
CCAAGTCGGGAATCGAGGAATCGGCGCCATGAAGGGTGCGGCTGAGCGTCTGCAGAAACGCCATGTCGTGTCGACCTTCGACCACCAGCAGAAGTTGGGTTCGGCCGCCGGGCGGTACTTGAGGCTTGCCCAGGCGGGCCTGCCGCTGCGACAAGAGATTCGGCATTTGCATGGAAGAATGCTCCGCGCGATGCCGGCAGGCGCCCCTGGCGGCGGTCGCCCGCCATCAGGAAGGCGCCAGCTGGCGTGGTGATGGAATTGAATAGGCCCGCAAAGCGCCGGCGCCACATGCGGCCTGCCTAGCGTGGGGCGAGCGTCACGTGCTCACGATCGCCCATTCGCCGCTCAGCAGGTTGAACGTGGCGTCCCCGTCAACAGGCAAGCCGCGCAACCAGCGCGTGAACTGATGGACCATCAGGCCGGCCGCGATGCTGGCCGCGTAGATCGTGCTCCGTGCTGTACAGGCGCCCTGTTGGGCTTCCGCCTGCCGGAAGAGCGTGCCCGCATAGTGCTCGCGGCCAGCTTCGTCCGTGACGGCGAGAATGCGCATCACCTCGCCCAGCATCCGTCCGTCGGCCCAAAAATGCACGCTGCGGCAGGCCGAGCGCCAGATGGCGGCCCGAGCCGAGATCGAGTCCACGCAGCAGAAGACGGCCTGCCCTGCTGAATGCTGGGGGCGGAAGCGATCTTCGACGGTTTCCACGACGATTGTCGGATCGAGGCGGAGAATCACCGCCCGAGCGGCCGCCACCTTGGGTTGCCCGACGTCTGCCGCCAAGTAGCCTTGCGTGGTCACGTTCGTCTCGTCAACCACGTCGAAGTCAATCAACTGCAAGCGCGGAACCCCAATGGCCGCCAACTGCACAGCGACTTGCCGGCCAATGGCCCCCACGCCGATCACGGTGGCCGATAGGTCGCTCAGCGGCGCCCGTGGGACCAGCGATGCTTGCCGCGCGAAGCGGTTGGACTCTGGATTCATCATAAAAACCTTTCGAAGTCGTGGTCGTGATCGATTTGGCCGGCAAAATCATCCGGCCAACGTCCTTGCTGGTCTGCAAACGGCTCCAGACCGACGGCATCGTTCCAGCTTTCCGGCAGCGACCGGGGCATGACCGGCTCCGGGATGACATTGGCTTGGTACTCGTCTGCCCAGGCAGCCATATTGCTGCCGGCAAACGGCCGGCCGTAATCGACACAGCTCGGAATCGCCATGGCGCCGCCAGGGCCGATATTGAAGCTCAAGCGGGCGTAGGTTTGCCCGCCGCAAGCCAGGATGAACATGACGGCCCAATCTGCCTTGCCAAAGACGCGCTCAAACGTCCGCTCGTCGGTCAGGCTCGGCAGCGGACAGTCGCCCGGATGCGTGTGCAGCCAAATCCGTGCGAACTGCTGTGGGCGCAGCCCCCGATCGACTTGGCGGTCGAAGAAATCGGCCACCGCTTCGTCTTCGAAAGCGACGGTCGTTACGGTGCACTGCTGGCGCATGAGCTGGACGTCCTCGACGAACAGCAAGTCGTCGGCCGGCGCCAAACCAAAACCGCCGACTTCCGTCTCTCCCCGGTCACGCAGGTAAAGCAGTTTCGCCCAGGCATTCGGGCTGAACCGCAGCGTCGTTGCCGTCTCCGTCGTGCGCGGCGGCAAACTCGGCCGATGCGCTCGGGATCTCGCTCGCTTCATCACTTTCGTGCTCCTGATCGGTTTCCTGTTCCTGGTCCGCCTGGCACGCCGAGCAGAGCCCTTCGTCCAGACACCCTTCGCAGCACATCTTCTGACAGCCCGCGCAGGCCGTCTGGCACGATTCGCACAGCGGCTGCTGGCAGTCTTCGCAGGACGTTGCGCAATCCGAGCAGAGCCCCCTGTCGCAAGAGTGGCAGCTCGACGAACATCCGCTGCACACTTCTGCGTCGCAGCGCTCGCAAACGCATTGCTCGTCCTCGTCGACGTGGGCGCCGCAATCGCTGCAAACAAGGCCTCGCCAGCGGCTCAGCTCCACGTAGGCGTGCCCTTGGGAATAGGTGCGGAGCGTTTGAGCGACCACGAGAAAGAAGTCGCCGATGCGGCCTTGAGCAAGCGCCGCTTCGATCGCTTGGCGCCCCTCGCCTTCGCACAACTGTTCGTCTTGCACGTGCGGGTGCGTCACGCCGTCGTTCGTCCCCGCTGGATGGGCTTCCAAGGCGATCACGCGGTAGGGCGAAGGCTCGTCCAGGTCTCGCCAAGCCAGACGGATTTGGAACGGGCCGAGAAAAATGTCGCTGAGCGTAATCGGTTCGGTCGTGACCGCGATCGTTCCCTCGCCGAAGTCGGCGTCGACTTCTTCGAATTCCTCTTGT
>DASZUP010000699.1:0-3346 GCA_035547635.1 Pirellulales bacterium | reverse complement strand
ATCGTGCCGCTGGAAAAGCGGTTCGACTTCCTCAATCTTCCCAACGGCAAGAAGATACAGGTGCCGTTCGATCAGTTGATCGTGTTCTCAACGAATCTCGAGCCGCGAGACCTGGTCGACGACGCGTTTCTCCGCCGGATCCCCTACAAGATCGACGTTGTCGATCCGACGGAGGCGGAATTCCGCGAGCTGTTCAAGATCATGGCGCCCAAGCTGGGCTTCGAGCACAACCAGGAGGCGGTCGACTACCTGATCAAGACGCACTACGGCGCTCGCCCATTCCGCTGTTGCCAGCCGCGAGATTTGCTGATGCAGATCCGCAACTTCTGCCAGTTCCAGAAGCAGCCGCCGGTGATGACGCCCGAGTATTTCGACTTTGCCGTCGAGAACTATTTTGCGGTCATGTAATCAGTCCGCCTGCTTCGATCCGAAGCCGACCGCCTATCCGTATCGCCGTTCGATGCCGAAATCGAGCTGCATTTGCGGATCCTGTTCGCGTTCGGCGCCCAGTTCTTTGAACAACAGACTGGGCTGGATGTCGTGGTTGTGCTGGTACTTGTTGCTGGCGTAGGCGTTGAATTCCCCGGCGATCTGGTGATAGAAGATCTGGCAGATCGAGACGCCGGCATAGATCTTCACCGGCTGCACGGCGAACATCTCCAGCGTCCAAAAGCCGCAGAAGCCGACGTCGCCGAACCCGGCCGTGACGTGTACGAACAACCCCAAACGGCCGATCGACGAGCGGCCCTCGATCATCGGCACCAGGTTGTGCGTTTCGGTGCGTTCGACGGTCCTGCCAAGATAGAGTTGGTTGGGGGAGAGCACGAGCCCCTCAGGCGGAATCTGCACGCGGCGCACCCGGTTGGCTTTGCGCATGTCGAGCACGAGCTCTTCGTAGGTCAACAACTCATCGTGCAGCGACAAGTTATAGCTATTCGGGTTCAAGCGGGCCTCATCGAACGGATCGATGACGATGTTTCGGCCCAGCTCGTTGCGTATCTCGTGGCCTGAAAGAATCATGACATTTATTTCGGCAAGCCGAACCGCTCGAGGTTTCGGTTGAGAAACATTCCCCTTCTTGGCGCAACGCCGCGGGGACCGCCCCAAGGCGAGCCCGTCTATTGCATGGAACCGCGGCCCCTCAGGCCCGTTGCTTTCGTTTAGGTTGTTTCTTTTTCGAGGCGCCGCTTGGGGACTCGGCGACGCCCACTCGCGGGCAAATGTCCTTCAACCCGCAAGACTCGCACTTGGGCCGCCGAGCCGCGCAGATTCGGCGTCCGTGGTGAATCAGCCGATGGCTGAACGCGACCCACTCCTGAGAGGGCAGCACCGCCATCAAGTCGCGTTCGATTTTTACCGGGTCTTTGTGTTTGGTCAGTCCCAGCCGCAGGCTCAGCCGGCTGACGTGCGTGTCGACAACCACGCCGGCGGCAATGTCAAACGCCGTTCCCAACACGACGTTGGCCGTCTTGCGGCCGACGCCCGGCAGTTTGACGAGCTCTTCCAACTCCTGCGGCACCTGGCCGCCGTGCTGCTCGGCAAGCGCCTGGCAGCAGGCCTGAATATTTTTCGCCTTGTTGCGAAAAAAACCGGTGCTCTTGATCAGCCCTTCCAACTCGGACAGATCGGCCGCGGCGTAGGCCTTTGCCGACCGGTAGCGACGGAAAAGATCTTTAGTGACCAGGTTGACGCGCACGTCGGTACACTGCGCGGAGAGAATCGTCGCCACCAGCAACTCGAGGGGCGACTTGTAGTTCAGGGCGCAAACCGCGTCGGGATACTCTTCGGCCAACAGCTTCGCGACGCGGGCTGCATATCGTTTCGCTTGCGCGGTGACGACCATCCGGAGCCCAATCCATCGCGGCTGAGAAAGCCTGAAAAACGCCAACGCCCCCGCCCACGATTCTCAGAGCGGCCGGAGGCGATGTCAAGAGGAAGGAGCCGCCGCCGCGAGAGGACCAGCCAGACCGGTTTGGCTTGAAGGTGCTGCAACGTTTGTAACGGCTGAGACGGCGGCAAGGAAAGAGAAGACGAAACTTCAGAACCGTTACGCCTGACCTCTCCATCTCCGCCCGCTGCTTTCGTTGTTCGCCCCGGTTCGTTTTCTTGACGCCTTCCCGCGGAAGAGATACGTTTCTGTCAGGCGACAGGGGGGTGCAAGTCCCGCCGTTGGCGCCCGTTTTTCTTCTTCTCATCTTTTTCGGGGTCGCGTCATGAGCTTTGCCGACAATCCGTATCGTTCTCCCGAGTTGACGATCGCCGCCTTGGCGGAAGTCGATGAGCGCACCGACTTCATCCGCAAAACGTATTTGAATCTGGGCGGCGCGATTTTCAGCTTCGCGGCCATCGAAGCGGTGCTGCTGAACATTCCCGGCCTCGGCGAAACCGCGCTGGCGACCTTGGCCAGCGTGCGATATAGCTGGCTGATCGTGATGGGCGCCTTTATGCTGGTCAGCTACCTGGCGGAAAGCTGGGCCCGCTCCGCCGTCTCGGTTCGCACGCAGTACATGGGCTTGTCGCTGTACGTCGTGGCGGAAGCAGCCATCTTTTTCCCGCTGCTTTCAATCGTCAACAGGTTCGACCAGACCCACATGGTCATTCCGGCCGCCGGACTGGCGACGCTGACGATCTTCGGCGGGTTGACGGCCATCGTGTTCTTCACGCGGGCCGATTTCTCGTTCCTCCGAACGGCGCTTTGGCTGGGGGGCCTGATCTCGCTGGGGCTCGTGGCGGCCAGCGTGCTGATCGGCTTCAGCCTGGGGCTGGTTTTCTCTGTGGCCATGGTCGCGCTGGCCAGCGGGTATATACTTTACGATACGTCGAACGTGCTGCACCATTATCGCATCGGTCAGCACGTCGCCGCTGCACTGGCGCTGTTCGCGTCGGTCGCCCTGTTGTTCTGGTACGTCATCCGCATCATCATGGCGCTGACGTCGCGAGACTAAGGGAAAACCTGGCTATTAAGGGCCCTGCCGCGCGGGGCCAAGTTTGCCGTAGGCGGCGCTGGCAGCGCGCGAAATGGGTCGCGCGGCCGCCATCGCCTGCCTGCCTAGCGATCCGAGTTTGCCCCATGGACGTCGTCCAATACGAGCCTCTCTACCTGCAGGGAATCAAGTACTTCAACGAGTGCGAGTTCTTCGAAAGCCACGAGGCGTGGGAAGAGATCTGGACCGAGCACTTGGGCGCCTCGCGAAAGTTCTACCAAGGTCTGATCCAGGCTGCCGTAGCGTTGCACCATTTCGGCAACGGGAACATTCGCGGCGCCAAGAAGCTGTATTTCGGCAGCCGCGGATACCTGGAACCTTATCGGCCGCAACACCAGGGGCTGAACCTAGATAAGTTCCTG
>DASZUP010000698.1:0-6696 GCA_035547635.1 Pirellulales bacterium | reverse complement strand
GCCGCGCGCTCGGGCTTGCTCGGGCGAAAAGATCACTTCATCAGGATCGACGCCATCGCGATCTCGCAGCAACTGGCGCAATCGCTCGCGGCGCTCGCAGCCGCTCCACCAATCGAGAGCAGCTCCCAGGCGCTCGCCCGTCACCGTCAGCACGTCGAGATTCAACAGTCCCAACTCGCGCAGATGGAGCATCACTTCCGGCACGCCGCCGGCCAGGAACACGCGGACGGTTGGATGACCGATCGGCCCGTTGGGCAAGGCGTCGACCAGCCGCGGCACGCGGCGATTGATCTCAGCCCAATCCTCGGCGGTCGGCCGCGCCAGTCCGGCGGCGTGGGCAATAGCCGGCACGTGCAGCAGCAAATTGGTGGAACCGCCGAACGCCGCATGGACGACCATGGCGTTGCGAATGGCGGCGTCGGTAAGCACGTCGGCCAGCTTGATGCCGCGTTCGCGGAGCGACCAGAGCGCTTTGGCGCTGCGCCGCGCAATGTCGAGCCAGATCGGCTGGCCGGAAGGGGCCAGCGCGGAGTGGGGCAGCGAAAGCCCCAGCGCTTCGCCGACGACCTGCGACGTGGCCGCCGTACCGAGGAACTGGCAGCCGCCGCCGGGCGAGGCGCAGGCGCGGCATCCCAACTCGGCCGCTTCTTCCAGGCTGAGCTCGCCCTGGGCGAACCGCGCGCCGATCGATTGCACCTTGCCCGCGTCTTCGCCGACGGCGGGCGGCAACGTCACGCCGCCAGGCACGAGCACGCATGGCAAATCACGCGAGCCGGCCAGCGCCAGCATCATCGCCGGCAAACCTTTGTCGCAGGTGGCGACTCCCAGCACCCCTTGCCGCGTCGGCAGCGAGCGAATCAAGCGGCGAAAGATGACGGCGGCGTCGTTGCGATACGGCAGGCTGTCGAACATGCCGGTCGTGCCTTGCGAGCGGCCGTCGCACGGATCGGAACAGAAGACGGCAAACGGCACGCCCCCGGCCTGCTTGAGTTCGCGGGCGGCGGCTTCGACCAGCAGGCCGACTTCCCAATGTCCGGTGTGGTAGCCCAGCGCCACGGGAGCGCCGTCGGGGGCGCGAATGCCCCCTTGCGTGCTGAGCAACACGAACTGGGGCCCGAGCATCTCTTGCGGCGGCCAGCCCATGCCGGCGTTTTGCGTCATCCCGAACAGGTCGCCGCTCGGCCAGTCTCGCAGCATTTCCGCCGAGAGCGGCAGCGAGCCAGCCGGTCCGGGGGCATTGGTTTGAACCTCGAACAACGCCGGCTGGCGGCTGTCGAGAATTTCACTGAGCGGAAAACGAGCGGGTTGCGACACGGCCATGCAATTCAGTCGGCGGGAAGGAAAGAGCGGCCCCGCGCGTCATTGTGGCGCGCAGGCGGCCCGCTGCAAAGGGGATGGACTGACGCTGTTCCGCTCGCCGGTCTCGTGTAGCGGAATTTGTGAAGATTCCGGGAAGCGGCGTTCGCACGCGTTACCGCCTGCGCGTTGAGCCAGCCGCGCTAAACGTTCGGAATTATCACGCTCTTCCGTTACCACACTGGGCCGCTTAAGGGCGGCTTGCCGTCCGCGGCGCGCGGCGTTGGCCCAGCGACAGGCCGATCCAGCCATCGGTGGTCACGCATTGCGTTACCTCCAACCCGGCCAGACGCGGATCGGTCGCCAGTTTCGGGTCGAGCAGCGTCAACTGACGGTCTTGCGAGAAGACGCGGCTGAAGATGCCGCGCAGCGCAATCTGCGGCTGGATGCCGAAGTGCTTGCCCCACAACTGCACCGTGCCGTCGCGGACGAACCGCACGTCGAGACCGTGCCGCACCGGCTTGTAGAAGGCGCGCACCTGGAAGTCTCGCCAGGAACTGGGATACTTTCGCAATTCGGCGATCGACAACGTGATCATGACGCGGCCGCTGGTGAAGCGGACTTGCACCGAGTCCTGCTCGGCGAACGTGATCCGCATGTCGGCGGGGTACTCTTCGTTGAACGTTTCCGGGGCGAGTCCGAGGATGCCGGCCAGGTGCTGCTGCAGCTCCGGCAGCGCGTACGATTGACCGTCAAGCTGCAGTTGTTCGCCCACGTTGTTGAGCAGCGACTGGTGGATCTGCACGCTGGCCAGGCTGCCCGCCAAGGCCTGGGGCCGCGGAGTGCAGGCGGCCAACTGTTCGTCGGTGGCCAGCCGCAAGCGCAGCGTCACGCGATCGTCGTTGGTTTGCATGGCGATCACCGACGGCTCGAGCTCCAGACGCCGTAGCGGCGCGAGCACGCGCTGCTGGAACTGGGCGTTGGCCTGCTTGAGCCGGTCTTCGACCGTCGAGTCGAGTTCAGCCTGAACGCGGGACGTCACGCGCTGGCGAGCGATGCGTCGGACCTTATTTTCCTGCTCGGCATGTTTGACGCGGGCCACGGTTTCGATCGTCAGGCCGAGCAAGGGACCTAGCAAAGGGACGTCGTCGTAATCGGTCTCGACCGCTTGCAGATGCGGATTGTTCGAAGCGTCGGCATACGCCGGCTGGGTCCGCACGCCGGCCAGGCCAATGGTGATTTCTTTGGATGCCAGATACTCCGCGTCGCTATGGCTGTGGAGCGTGGCCGGGCCGCTCCGCGAGGTCGTCCGCGCAGAGACCTGGCCCGTGACGTCCAGCGATACGCGAACGCGGTGCGGGTCGGGAATCAGTCGGATGCCGAGGTTTGCGGTCGTCGTGCTCCAGCCGCGCGTCGGCACGCCGAGAATCCGATCTCGCACCGGCGCTTGAATCGGGCCCTGCTTGGGAACCATGCGGTTCAGCAGGTCATCCGTAATGGCGATCCGCAGGTTTGAGTTCCGGTAGCTCTCTTCGAGCCACTTCCGCGCGTGCGGCGCCACATCGTTCGGCCAGGCGGCCACCTGGCGCGCATACGCTGACAACGTTCGGCCGTCGCTTGACAGCCCGGACGTTTCGAACTGCTCCAAGGTCGCCAGCAACTGCTGAGGATCGATCGGCTCGGCGACCCAGTGATGCAATTCACGGTCGAGCGCGGATAGGGATGTCGAGGCGATAAAACGCCGCTGTTGCTGGTCTAGCGCCGCACGCTCGAGCTTGTTGAGCACGTGCAATGCCAGGCGCCGTTCACTCTTGGCGTTCAGCCGCTGCGCGGCCATGGCTTCGAGCATTTCCCATTGCAGGTACTCGCGCCACGCAACTCCCGCGGGATCGCTCGCCGTCAACGCCGCCACCTCGGCCAGGCAGGCCGAAAGACGCGAGTGTTCCGCCGCGGCAGGCGGATGCAGATCGCGGCTGGCCAGTGCCAGGGCCGGCGTCAATTGCCAGATCTGAAGCCGGCGCGAAAAGGCATGCGCTACGCGACGCCACGGCGCCGCCGAAACGCTGCTTGTCATCTCCGCGCGCAACGGGTGCTCGCGCGAAGCCAGCGCCTGCAACTCGCGAAGCAGTTGCCGAGCCCGCGGAGAATCCGGCCGCTCTTGCCGACATAGTTCTCGAATAAGTTCGCTGGTCTGCGTGGCCCACTGCGTGGCGTCGCAGTCCAAGCTGAGACGTTCCAGGTTGGCCATCAGCACTTCGGGCAGTTCCCAGAATCCGGCCGGAGGCTCCGCCAGGTCAGCCTTGCGCAGCGGCGCGGGCTGCGAAGCGGCTGGCGGCGTTGGCTCGGGGACGCGCAGGTCAGGCTGTTCCGCTTTTCGACCAGGCCGATTGGCCAATTGCGCACGAACCGGCTGGCGAGCGTCGGGCGTTTCCGGCTCGGGGAGCGGAGGCGCCAGCAGGGCGTTTTCGATCGGCGAGGGTTCCTCGCCGTCGAGAATCGCTTCGCTCTCGTCATCGGTTGCTGCAACTTGAACCGCATGCGGCAGCGAGACGGGATCGACTGCCGGGGGCGTCGGCGCCGGCGGCTCTTCAATCCGGCTCATGATCTTGCCCAACGGCTCGACTCGCTCAAGCGCGCGGACCGGAGGCTGGATCGCCAATTGACTGGCCATATCATCCAGCGGGGCCGCCAACGCGGCCGGCTCTTCGGGCGGCGCCTCCTCGCGTGTCCGAGCCTGAGATCGCTTACGCTGAACGACTGTTGCGAACGGCTCGGCGTGCTCTTGATTCCTGGTCTCGGCCCATCCGGCTGAGTCTTCGGCGGCGTCGGCTCGCACCAACCGCTCAGCCCTGGCGGGGCGATCGGCGATCCGTTGCGGCTCGGCCTCAGCAGGCGAAGTCGTTGAAGGGGATGACTCGGAGGCGGCCTCCCGAGGCGCCACGGCAATCTTGCGCCAACTGCGGGGAGCGATCACACTCAAGACGAATAAGCCTGACAGCACCAGCAAAAAAGGCCATGTCGAGATTTCCTGCTGTCGGCTCATCGCTCCCTCGGTTTGCCGGCATATCGCTTCCGCGAACGGTAATTTCCCTCGTTAAAGATCGGTTGAAGGAAGACAATCAATAGAAATTGATTGTCAGAAAGTCGGCGGCCGCCTGGGCGCGTCGACGTAACTCCTTGTGCCGCAATGCACAGCATTGCGGGAAGGACAAAAGGAAAGGGCAGCAGTGAAGGCGCCGGGTCGGTTGCCCGACTTGCGCAAACTACTTCTTTTCTTCGGCGTAGGCGGCAAAGGCCTTGGCGATGCCCGCCGTCTTCTCGTCGCCCTTATGGAACACGAAGCGGTACCGCAACTGAATCGATTCGCCTGAAGGCACCGTGTGGGCGCCGTTGACCTCTTTATCGCCTGTGAAGCCTTTCAGGCCGAACGGGTTGGCGGCGAACAGGCCGTATTCGCGAACGTGCCAGCGCGTCGGATAGCGGAAGCTCGAAGGATGGTTCATCACGGCGATGCCGACCAACTCGCCTTCCACAGGTCCGTGATAGTCGACCCACGAGGCCGGCTTGCCCCAGGCCGCTTTGTCGGTCAGGCCTTCGCTGGTGACGATCTGGCCGCCTTTGTTGCTGTTCACGTCCATCACGGTCGGAATGCGAATGCCCATCGCTCCTTCTTTCGTGTCGCCGAAAGTGACCGGTCCGTCGCTGGCCTTGAGGGTGATGTCAAAGTCGATCTCTCGCCGATCATCCGCCGCGCGGAAGGTCAGCCGCCGCTCGTCTTCACACTGTTTCTTGCCGTCGGGACCGATCCAGTCATTGCGAGTGACGATGACCGCCGATCCGTCAGCGAGCGATTCGGTTTTGACAAACTCGCGATGCACGATCGAACCGTGTCCTTTGATCTCGCTCCAGAAGTCGACGCCGTTCACGTCGCCGTGCGTGAACCACAGCGAGCGCTGGTGCGGGTGGTCCTGCTTCTCGCCTTCGACCTTTTTCATCGGGTAAGCGCGGGTCATGGCAGCGCCGGTGGGGCCGATGATCGGCCACAAGATCGGTTTGGGGCCGGTCTTCGTCAGGTAGTCCGTGAACGGCTTGCCGTCGATTTCGACCTTAACGCCCCCGTCATGTTGCTTGACGGTGACTTCCGCCGCTGACGACGGAGCGAGCCCGATTACGGTCGACAAAGCGATGGCCAGAGAGAAGACACTGAGAGAGCGAAGCATGAAGCGAGCCTCCGGCAAGTGCAGGTGGGATAACGGCGGGAAGGATGTTGGTTTTCAGCACACATGGTAATCGGGTGCGTCGGCAGGCGCCACTCGCAGCGATTTGCGGAATTGCAACCAGATTATTGCTTGACGCGGCCGCCGGAGCTTGTATTATTACATTAATACAACAGTGTCGACCGCGACCAGCCTGGCGATCCGTGCAAATCCATATCTCACCTGCCGACGGCGTTCCGATCTATCTGCAGATCGTCAACCAGGTCAAATACCTGGTCGCCGCCGGCCGTTTGCAGCCGGGCGAAGAGCTGCCGCCCATCCGCACGCTGGCCCAACGCCTGCTCATCAACCCGAACACCGTGGCGCGGGCCTACCGCGAGCTGGAAACCGCCGGCATCGTGAACAAGCGCCGCACGGCGGGCACCTACGTTTCCGACCAGCGGTCGCCGCTGGCCCGGCAGCAGCGGATGAAGATTCTGACCGAGCGCGTCGACGCGCTGCTGGCCGAGGCGCGGCAACTGGACGTTACGACCGAACAGATCCTGAACCTGGTCCGAGAGCGCGATCAGGTCTTGCAGTCCTTAGCGGCCGCCCCGCGCGGCAAGGAGCGCTGAGCCGATGATTGCGCCAACCATCGATGACGATGCTGCCGTGATCGAGCTAACCGGGGTGACTCGTCGGTTTGGCGCCAAGACGGCGCTGGACAACGCCAGCTTGATTGTGCCGCGAGGCGTGATCTTCGGACTGGTTGGCGCCAACGGCGCCGGCAAGACCACGTTGATCCGCCACGTGCTGGGCTTGCTCGAGGCGCAACAAGGCTCGGTCCGCGTGTTCGGCCTTGATCCGGTGGCCGATCCGGTCGGCGTGCTGTCGCGGGTCGGCTACTTGTCCGAGGAGAACGACCTGCCGGGCTGGATGCGAGTGGGCGAGTTGCTGCGCTATTCCCAGGCCTTTTATCCCGGTTGGGACGAAGCCTACGCCGAGGAACTTCGCCGCGCCTTCTCGCTCGACCCGAACCTGCGCGTCAAGCACTTGTCGAAAGGACAGCGGGCGCGGGCCGGGCTGCTGATCGCCTTGGCCTATCGGCCTGAGCTGCTGGTGCTTGACGAGCCGTCGTCAGGACTCGACCCGATCGTTCGGCGCGACATTCTGGGCGCGGTGATTCGCACGATCGCCGACGAAG
>DASZUP010000697.1:0-10160 GCA_035547635.1 Pirellulales bacterium | reverse complement strand
GAAGGCCTGCCGCTCGAGCCGCTGGCCGAAGAGGTCGGTAAGGAACTGGACCCGTTCGATCTGATCTGCCACGTCGCTTTTGACCGGCCGCCGCTCACCCGGCGTGAACGGGCCGAGCAGGTGCGCAAGCGCGACGTATTTTCCAAGTACGGCCCGCAGGCCCGCGCCGTGCTCGAAGCCTTGCTGCAAAAGTACCAGGACGAAGGCGTGCTCGCGCTCGACGATCCGCGGCTGTTGCAGATTCCGCCCTTCGATGCGATGGGCACGCCGTTGGAGTTGGTCAAGCAGTTCGGCTCCCGCGGCGATTTCGAGCGCGCCGTCCACGAACTGCAAGCCGCCCTTTACGAAGGAGCGGCCTGATCGATGTCCGTTCGCAACATCGTCAATTCAATCGAAACCGTAGGGTGGGCATTGCCCACCGCGGAATCATGGTGGGCAGTGCCCACCCTACGAAGCCCAACGCGCCATCCGCACGCCGACAAACCAGTCGGCGCCAACGGCCGCCGCACCAGCCTGAGCCCAACGGGGTCGCACTCATCAGCCCAGGGCGAAGCCCTGGGTACTCGGCCGCGCAACACCGTCGTCAGCCCCAACGGGGCGTAACAACCCGGCGGCGCGCCCAGTCACGCCCTTTCAGGGCTACCGGATTGCTCATCGTTCGCATTCCCAGGGCGTTGCCCTGGGCTGATGAATTACGCCACTTCGTGGCTGGGCAGCGCGGCGACGTTATCGACCATGATTCGGCGGTGGGCAATGCCCACCCTACGGGCAACTAAACGGGACGGGTCTAATTATTGAAGTCGCGTCTCGAAGGTGTGCGTTGCGCTGATGCTTCTTGGCAAAGCGCCTCCTTCACCCCCCTCGCCGAATAAACTGATATAGCGCTTCGCTGGCCTTGGTCAGCTCGTCGATGGAAAGCCATTCGTCTGCGGTGTGGGCCTGGTCGATGGAGCCGGGGCCGAAGACGACGGAGGGAATGCCCTTCGAGGCGATCTTGGAGGCGTTCGTGCCGTAGGGGACGCCGATCTTGTCGCCGCAGCCGTACAACTCGCGAACGACGACCGAAAGCCGGTCGGCCAGCTCGCCGTTCTTGTCGTCGGAGAGAGCTTCGCCCTTGAGGTACGGATCTTCGTGGTCGACCTCGAAGTCGATGGCCGGATGCTTCCGTACGAAATCGACCACCTGCTGGTAGACGTCCATCGCCTTCTCGCCCGGCACCAGGCGACGGTCGATCTCAATCGTGCACAAGTCGGGCACCGTGTTGACGCTCAGCCCGCCGCGGATCGTGCCGACGCTCAAGGTCGTCGGGCCGCAAAGGCGGTGAGGCGGGATGTTCTTGCCGACGTATTTGGCGTAGTCCTCCAGCGCCGTCAGCACGCGGGCCATCTTGTAGACGGCGTTGTCTCCCAGGTGCGGCTGCGAACTGTGGGCGGCGCGGCCGTGCGTATGGCAGCGCCAACGCACGGCGCCCTTGTGGGCGATCACGACCTGCAAATCGGTCGGCTCGGCGATGATCGCCGCGTCGGGCTGACGCGGCGCAATCGACTTCACGCCCGGCTGCCACAACTGGGCCAGTTCCAACGCGCCGCTGTAGCCGTGCTCTTCGTTGACCGTGCAGGCCATCAGCACGGTCGGCATGCCTTCCGGCCGTTCTTCGGCCAGCCGCGAGACGGCTACGAGCATGGCGGTCATTCCGCCCTTGATGTCGCAAGAGCCGCGGCCGTAAATCCGGCCGTCGCGCACCACGGGCGTCCAGGGCTCGATCGTCATGCCGTCGACCGGCACCGTGTCCTGATGCGCCTCGAGCAGCAACACCCGTCCCCCTTCGCTCGCCGGAATCGTGCCGTCGAGCCGGGCAATCATATTGTCGCGCTTCGGCTCGATGGTTTGCCGCTCCCAAGGCAGCCCGAGCCGATCAAACAACCGCTCCAGATAGTCGGTCATCTGATATTCGAGAAACTCAGGGCCTGAAACGTCTCGGCCCATGGGGTTCACGCTGGGGGTGGCGACCAGGTCGCTGAGGGTCTGTACCAGATCGAGCGCCATTGAAGCAGTTCCTTGCTGGGCGAGGCGGGTAGATATAGTCAACGGCCGGCGCGAAGGCAGGCGGCGGAAGCGATGCCGCGACGCGCCTTGGCGGGTTAAGCGGGTGATGGCAATTGTAACGCCCAAATCGAGGCCCGAAACCTGTTGAAAAATAATCCCCTTCTGAGAAAAACTGACTTTCCCCCCGGAGGTGCAGTTGAAGCCAGGGGCGCCTCAGAGCAAAATGCTGATGTGGGAGGCAACTCCCACAACGCCCTTCGTAGGTACCTGCCCCGCCTGCGAAGGGTTTTTTATTGCGCTGGGGGCCGAAAGCGGGTTTGAATGAAGAGAGAAGGGCGGGTGGAGAGATGCGGCTCCGGGGTGATAAAAGGCTGCTGGGCGGGGAGGGAAGAAAGTCAAAATGCAAAACGCAAAATGCAAAATGAAAAACCGATGTGGGACTCGCACCATTTTGCGTTTTGCATTTTGAGTTTTGCATTTTGCATTAGTGGGCCCGCCGGGATGGCGAGACGTCTGATTGCGGCCGAAAGCCCGTTGGGGCGCTATTTCCGCAGAGCACGCCTCGGCAAAGCCTCGCGCACTGGGGCATCGCTTCGTTCTGCCGCCAGGCGCCCGTCCTGGTTCTCAGGGCCCATTCCATTTCAATAGACCTGGCAAGATCCTGAGGGCGTCTACTACACCAGCGCTGGGTCCCCACGGGCGGGGGCGTTCGGCGGGTTCGCAGGACCGATCCCCAAGGCGTCGCCACCGGTATCCACCGCCGCTTGACCGTCTTTCGGCAAGCCGATAGGATGCTACCCGAACTCGACCCGGCTCGGGTTTTCTTTTGGCCGAGGCTTGTGAAACGATTCACGAAGTCCCGGACGACTCTCAGTAAGCCGAAAAACGGCAAATATTTATGCAAATCGAAACGTTACCGATTTTGCTGTTCATTGTCTGCTCGACTGCGCTGGCGGGGGGGCTGATCGTCGTCTCGCGCCTGTTCGGTCCTCATCGCGCCGGCGCCGTCAAGCAGATGCCGTATGAAAGCGGCATGGACCCGATTCACGATACGCGGCGGCGTTTCGACGTCCAGTTTCACCTGGTGGCCATTGCCTTTCTGGTGTTCGACGTGGAAGTGCTGTTCCTTTATCCCTGGGCGGTGGCGAGTCGCCATCCGGACGGCATCGATGCGGCCGTCAGCTCCGGTTGGGCGAGCGGTCGCGGGCTGGTGTTCGGCGAGGCGATGTTGTTCATCGCCCTGTTGGCTTTGGGGTTTGTCTACGCCTGGCGCAAGGGGGTGTTCCGATGGCGATAGATCTGCCGGAAAACGTGGTGATTGGCAAGCTGGACGAGCTGGCAAGTTGGTGCCGCAAGAACAGTCTGTGGCCCATGCCGTTCGCCACCGCCTGCTGTGGCATTGAATTGATGGCCACCGGCGCCAGCCGCCACGACCTGGCGCGGTTTGGCGCGGAAGTGTTCCGCTTCAGTCCGCGGCAGTGCGACTTGATGATCGTCGCGGGCCGCGTGGTGATGAAGATGATGCCCGTTCTGCAGCGCATCTGGCAGCAGATGCTGGAGCCGAAGTGGTGCATTTCGATGGGCGCCTGCGCGTCGACCGGCGGGGTGTTCGACACCTACTCGGTCGTGCAGGGGATCGATCGCTTCCTTCCGGTCGACATGTACGTGCCCGGCTGCCCGCCGCGGCCCGAGCAGTTGATCCAGTCGATCATCGACCTGCAAGACAAGATCCAGCACGAAGGAACGATCACCGGCAAGGAATTCGAGCTCCCTTCGCGCCAGATGCGGAAGCGGGCCCTGGTCGAGCTGCCGGTCATCTCGGTCCCGCAAATCGGCCGCACGCCCTGAGCCGGCGCGTGCAGTGCAAAGCGAACGGCGCCTGGCCCACAACTGCGAAGAAGCGATGCAAGGTCCTACATGATTCGCCCTGAGACGCTCAGTCAATTGACGGCGGCCGTGCCCGAGGCGCGGCCGAGCGAATTTCGCGGCCAGACCCGGGTGGTCGTGCCGCGAGAGAGCCTGGCCGCGGCGCTCAAGCTGCTGCGGGACGAACTGAAGTTCGACCTGCTGGTCGATATCACGTGCGTCGACTATCTCAACTACCGCGACGCAACCGACCGTTTCGGCCTGGTCTACCTGCTGGCTTCGACGGCCAGCAATGAGCGGGTGGCGATTCGCGTGTTCTTGAATGAGCCGGAGCTGAGCGTGCCGTCGGCCGTGCCGCTGTGGGAAGGCGCCAATTGGATGGAGCGCGAGGTCTGGGACATGTTCGGCATCGTGTTCGAAGGGCATCCGGATCATCGCCGCATCCTGCTGCCCGAAGGGTTCGAGGCCCATCCGCTCCGCAAGGACTACCCGGTGCAAGGCCGGGGCGAGCGGCACAATCTCCCGGTGTTGACGCGAAAGGGGAGCTAAGCCATGCCTCTCACGCCCGCTTCCGTGCAAACGCACGACATCTCGCACGACGAGTCGCAGGATTACCTGTGGACGCTGAACTTCGGTCCGCAGCACCCGGCCACGCACACCACGTTGCGGATCGTGCTCAAGCTCGACGGCGAACGCGTGGTCGAGGCCATGCCGGACATCGGCTATCTGCACTCGGGCTTCGAGAAGCTCGGCGAGAGCCTGGACTACAACCAGTACGTCACGATCACGGACCGGATGAACTACATCTCGCCGATGGCCAACAACGTGGCCTGGCACGGCGCGGTGGAAAAGCTGCTGGGCATTGAGCTCACGCCGCGCTGCAAGTACCTCCGCGTGATCGTTGCGGAGTTGGCCCGCATCAGCGACCACCTGCTGTGCAACGGCGCCGTAGGGCTCGATACCGGCGCCTTCACGTTCTTCCTGTACGCCTTCAATCGCCGCGAAGACATCTACGACATCTTCGAGACCGTGTGCGGCGCCCGCTTCACCAACAGCTACACGCGCGTCGGCGGACTGATGTACGACGCCACGCCGCTGTTTGTCGAAAAGGTGCGCACCTTTTGCCGCACGTTCCCCAAGACGCTCGACGACATGGAGCGGCTGCTGAACCGCAACCGGATCTTCGTCGACCGCACCAAGGGGGTCGGGTTGCTCAGCAAGTCGGAGGCCATCAACCGCAGCGCCACCGGTCCGATCGCCCGCGCCAGCGGCGTGACTCGCGACCTGCGGAAGGACGAGCCGTACCTGTCTTACGCCGACTTTGATTTTAAGGTCCCGTGCATGACGTCGGGTGATTGCTACGCCCGTTACCTGGTGCGGATGGCCGAGATGTGGGAGAGCCTGAAGATCGTCGAGCAGGCGATCGAGAATCTCCCCTCGGGTCCGGTCGACGTCGGCATCGACGAACGGACGGCCTTGCCCGGCAAGCGCCAGGTGTATTCGACCATCGAAGGGCTGATCTCGCACTTCGAGCTGACGATGAGCAACCGCGGCTTCACCACGCCGCACGAAGAATCGTACGCCGCTATCGAGAGCCCGAACGGCGAGTTGGGCTTTTACGTCGTCGGCAATGGCACGGACGTGGCCTACCGGGCCCGCTGCCGCCCGCCTTCGTATATCCACTTCGCGTTGTTCCCCTACTTGATCAAGGGGCACACGCTTTCGGATATTGTGGCCGTGTTGGGAAGTTTGAACATCATTGCAGCCGAGTTGGACCGATAACACGATGGCCGCTGCCGACCGAATGACTGCCGAGCGAATTCTGACGGACGAAATGATCGAGGCGATCAAAGCCTACTTTCCGCGTTATCCCACGCGGCAGGCCGTGACGCTGCCCGCCTTGCACATCGTCAACGAGCGGTTGCGCTACGTGCCGCTGCAGGCGGTCGTAGAGGTGGCCGAATTGCTGGAGCTGGCGCCGGCGGTGGTGCAGGACACGCTCAGCTTTTACGGCTTCTTCAAGCAGGACGAACCGCACGGAGAGCATCGCGCCTGGGTCTGCCGCTCCGTCACGTGCGCGTTGCGCGGCGGCGAAGAAGTGCTGGAGCACATGTGCGAGAAGCTCGGCATTCACCCGGGCCAGACCACGGCCGACGGCAAGCTGACGCTGGAGTTCGGCGAGTGCCTGGGCGCCTGCGATTTCGCCCCCTGCATGCTGGCCGACAAGACGTTGCATAAAGATCTGACGCCGGCCAAGGCCGACGAGTTCCTGGAATCGTTAGGGTAGCGCTTTGGCAGATTTTGAACCGGTCCTTCTGGCCAACATCAATAAGCCCGATAGTCACACGCTCAGCGTTTACGAGTCGGGCGGCGGCTACCAGGCGCTGCGCAAGGCGCTCAAGGAAATGACGTCGGCCCAGGTGGTCGACGCGGTCAAGTCGAGCAACCTGCGCGGACGCGGCGGCGCCGGCTTTCCGACCGGTCTGAAGTGGACCTTTCTGCCGAAGGACCACCCCGGGCCGATCTACATGTGCATCAACGCCGACGAGAGCGAGCCCGGCACGTTCAACAACCGGATTCTGATGGAGCAGGATCCGCACCAGGTGATCGAAGGCATCATTCTCAGCAGCTACGCCACCCGGGCCACCACGGCCTACGTCTACCTGCGCTATGAGTACCCGTTGTCGCTGGAGCGGATGCAAGGGGCAATCGACGAGTGCTATGCCGCCGGCCTGTTGGGCAAGAACATTCAAGGCAGCGACTTCTCGCTCGACATCTACATGCACCGCGGCGCCGCGGCCTATATCTGCGGCGAAGAGACCGGGCTGATCGAAAGCCTGGAAGGCAAGCGGGCCTGGCCGCGGATCAAGCCGCCGTTTCCGGCCGTCGAAGGCGTGTTCCGCAAGCCGACGGTGGTCAACAACATCGAGACGGTCGCCTGCGTCACGCACATCATCAACCGCGGCGCCGACTGGTTCAAGAGCATGGGCGTGCCGGCCGATCCGAACAATCCGCGCGATCCGGGCAGCTACGGGCCGAAGCTGTATTGCTTGAGCGGCCACGTCAACAAGCCGGGCTGTTATGAAGCGCCGATGGGCCTCACCTGCCGCGAGCTGGTCGACGAGTTCGGCGGCGGCGTGTGGAAAGGCCGCAAGGCCAAGGCGGCCATTCCCGGCGGCATCAGCATGGGGTTGATTACCGAAGCCGAGTTCGACATCAAGCTGGACTTTGCCGGCCCCGGCAAGGTCGGCTGCCTGGGTCTGGGCACGGCGGCGGTGGTGGTGCTGGATGAGACGGTGAGCATGGTCGACTTCCTGCACAACTCCTGCCGCTTCTTCGCCCACGAAAGCTGCGGCCAGTGTACGCCCTGCCGCGAAGGGACGCGGTGGTCGGTCGAAATGCTGAACCGCATCAAGGACGGCCGCGGCCGCTTGAAAGATTTGGATCTGCTGCTGGAAATCGGCGATTCGATCGGCATCATCCCGGGCACGACCATTTGCGGCCTGGCCGACGGCGCCGCCTGGCCGATCAAGAACGCAATCCGCAAGTTCCGCGGCGAATTCGAAGAGTACATCAAGCGGACGAACCCGAGCGGTTACAGCGACGACGCTCCGGCGCCGTCGCTCAATTACCGCACCAACGGCACTCAGGTCGTTGCGGCGCAGCCGTCGTGGTGGCCCTCGGCGCATTCGCATTAGCAGCAGGAGATGGCATGGCCAAGGTCATTGTCGACGGACATGAAGTAGAGATCGGCGATTCGGAGCGTCTCAACGCCATCCAGGCGGCCAAGCGCGCGGGCGTGGAGATTCCGCACTATTGCTGGCACGCCGGGTTGACCGTGGTGGCCAGTTGCCGCATGTGCCTGGTCGAAACCGGTACGCGGAACGCCGAGACGGGCGAGATTTCGATGCTTCCCAAGCTGGTGCCGGGCTGTCAGACGCCCGCCAAGGACGGCACGGTCTTTGTCACCAACAGCGACAAGGTCAAGCAGGCCCACGCCCTGGTCGAAGAAGACCTGTTGCTGCGGCACCCGGTCGACTGCCCGATCTGCGACAAGGCGGGCGAGTGCAGCCTGCAGGATTACCACTTTCAATACGGCCAGAAGGAACGTCGGGCCGACGTGCTGCCGTTCACCAGCCGCCGCCGCGACATGGGCGATACGGTCACGCTGTTCGTCGATCGCTGCGTGATGTGTACCCGTTGCGTGCGGTTCTGCCGCGAGATTGCCGGCGACAGCGAGCTGATGGTGATCAACCGCGGCGCGCACGAGGAGATTGACGTCTTCCCCGGCTATCCGCTGGCCAATAAGCTTTCGGGCAACGTGGTCGATCTCTGTCCGGTCGGCGCCCTGGGCGACAAAGACTTTCTGTACCAGCAGCGCGTCTGGTTCATGCGGAAGCACCCGAACATTTGCACCGGCTGCTCGACCGGTTGCTCGATCGACATCGACGAGAACCAGGACCATATCTATCGGCTGAAGCCGCGGGAGAATCAGCACGTCAACCAGTGGTGGATGTGCGACGAAGGGCGTTACGGTTTTCATTACGTCCACGACGATGCCCGCGAGATCGGCCCGCATCGCCGCGAGGAAGGCGTTCACGCCGCCGTGCAGTGGGCGACGCTGCCGGAAGAATTGCACGCGAAGCTTTCAGAAGCCGGCCGGCTGGCCGCCGTGCTCTCGCCGCATTTGACCGTTGAAGAAGCCTACCTGCTGGCCAAGCTGGTCCGCGGCATCGACCCGGACGCCGTGCTGGCCTTGGGGCCTGTGCCGGTGGTGGGAGAAGACGAGACGTTCAAGAACGGGTTTACGATTCGCGCCGAGAAGTGCCCCAACCGCCGCGGCGTCGAAGCGGTGATCCGGCACTTCAGCGACGAGAGCCTGGACTTCGAGCAGTTCTTGCAGAAGCTTGACGGCGGCGAGATTCGCGGCGCGTGGGTGACCGGCGGTTACAAGCAGCCGATGTTTGACGAACAGACGGCGGAGCGTTTCAGCGGGCTCGAGCTGCTGATCGTGCAGGACATGTTCGCCTCGCCGCTGTGGCGCCAGGCCGACTATCAGTTGCCGGCCTCGTCGTTCGCCGAGCGCGACGGCTCCTACGTGAACTATGCGGACCGGCTGCAGTCGGTCAAATGGGCCATTCGTCCGCCCGCGGGCGTGTGGAGCGAAGGGCAGACGTACTGGCGGCTGCTGAAACGTCCCGGCTTGTACAACGCGCGGCAGGCGTTGAATGAATTGGCGGCCGAAATCCCGTTCTTCGCCGTTGCGGGCGGCGAGATTCCGCCGACCGGCGTGGACCTGAAACTGAATCAACTGGCGGCCACCTGATAGAACCCTATGACCGATCTACAAATCACTCTGGTCGAGGCGCTGGTCAAGATCGCGTTGATGATCTTCGGCCTGATGACCGCGGCCGCGTACCTGGTGTTGTTGGAGCGCTGGATGGCCGCCTGGGTGCAGGACCGTCTGGGCCCCAACCGCGTCGGCGTGCCGCTGACCAAGATCAAGCTGTTCGGTCTCGGTCAGCCGCTGGCCGACGGCTTGAAGTTCATCTTCAAAGAAGAGATTACGCCCCGGCATGTCGACAAGTTCCTGTACACGCTGGCGCCCATCTCTATTCTGGCCGCGGCGCTGGCGACGTTCGCCGTGATTCCGTTCGGCAGCGTGCTGCCTGAAGACTCGGGCATTCCGGGCATCAAGAAGCAGATCGACCTGGTCGTGGCGCCCGGCTTTGATGCGGGGTTGATCTACGTTTTCGCGCTCAGCAGCATCGCAGTGTACGGCGTGATCCTGGGCGGTTGGGCCAGCAACAACAAGTACAGCTTTCTCGGCGGGTTGCGTTCCAGCGCACAGCTGATCGCCTACGAGTTGCCGCTCGGGCTCGGTTTGCTGGGCGTGGTGCTGTACTCCGGCTCGCTCGAGCTGGAGACCATCATCAACGACCAGGCCGCCAGCGGCGTGTGGAACATTTTCCTGCAGCCGATCGGCTTTGTGGTCTTTCTGGTGGCGGCCTTTGCCGAAAGCGCCCGCTTGCCGTTCGACTTGCCCGAATGCGAGCAGGAGTTGATCGGCGGTTACCATACCGAATATGCCGGGATGCGGCTGCTGCTGTATCTGATTGCCGAATTCCTGCACATGGTCACGGCCTCGTTCCTGATTGTGATCTTGTTCTTCGGCGGCTGGCACTTGTGGGGCCTGACCGGCGCCGACAACAACGTGACCTGGGTAACGGCCATCCTCCGCGTGCTGG
>DASZUP010000696.1:0-4547 GCA_035547635.1 Pirellulales bacterium | reverse complement strand
CGGTGCATCGGCCGGTCGCCAGGACCGGCCGATGCCCGAAGCATTTACAACCCCAAGGACGAGGTTGACGGTGAAAGAGGGAAATGCCGCAATGAATCCGATGTTTCGAGACTGGTTCAGTCTCGGCATTTACAAGCGCAGTCAGGGTCGTATTGCGCGCCAGGTGACGTTCGCCGTATTGGCGGTCACGTTTGCCGTGGGCGCCTGGACCTTGCATGACTTCTTGTCTGATACGCGCTTGTCGGTGCGAATGGGCGTCTCCGGAGCGGTGTTGGCGGTCGGCTGGTGGCTCAGCTACCGGGTCGTCAACTTGCCCCGCTTTGCGGATTTCCTGATCGCGGTCGAAGCGGAAATGAACAAGGTGTCGTGGCCGTCCCGATCGGAGCTGTTCCGCAGCTCGATGGTGGTGATGATCACCATGTTCGGTTTGGCCGGGGCCTTGTATGCGTATGACCTGCTGTGGCAAACGCTGTTGACGGTTTTGAAAGTTCTCAAACCCGGTAGCTGACGCGCGGCGTCTCGACGAGGGAATTGAGCGTGATCGACGAACAAGACAAATCGGCAGCCGAACTCAACGACGCTTCGGTCGGCAACGGGGACGTCCCCGAAGCAGATGCGGCGTCGGAGAGCGCACGCGTCGAACATGCCGACGATCGGCAGGGCTCGGCCGCTGCTGAGGCGTCTGTTGAAGGCGGCGAAAGCCAGGGCGGCTCCGGCGGCGAGGCCGAAGGTCCGGTGCGCGGAGACATGCAGTGGTACATCCTCAAGGTGCAGAGCAACCGCGAGGACTCGATTCGGGACGCCCTGCAACGTCGCATTTCCGTCGCCGGACTCGACGAGTTTTTCGATGAGATCATCGTGCCGATCGAGAAAGTGACGGAGTTCAAGAACGGCAAAAAGCGGGTCGTCAAACGCAAGTTGTATCCCGGTTATATCGTCGTGCACATGGAGCTGAATGAGGATACCTGGTTTCTGGTGCGCGAGACTCCGGGGATCGGCGACTTTACCGGCTCGGGCGGCAAGCCCACGCCGATGTTGCCTCACGACGTCAGCAAGATTGTCTCCAAGCAGGAAGAAAAGACCGACGAAGCGCCGCCGATCGCCGTGCCCTTCCAGGCGGGCGACCGGGTGAAGATCAATGAAGGAACCTTCGAGAACTTCGAAGGGGACGTGGACAACATCGATCGCGGAAATGGACGCGTGACGGTCATGATCAACATCTTCGGCCGCTCCACGCCGGTCGAACTGGAATACTGGCAGATTGAAAAGCTGTAACAAGCAGACGCGCGCCGCTGGCGCCGAACGGCGGTCAACCGGTTCGGCAATGAGTAAAGGCGAAACGCAGCGTCAGGTTGGTAGGAAACAAAAGGTCTCCATGGAAGAGCGGCCGGCAAGAGTGCGGCCGTTCGAGAAACACGCTCCCCCGAAAGACTCATGGCAAAGCAACTTGTAGCGCAAGTAAAATTCCAGGTTCCCGGCGGCCAGGCGACGCCCGCTCCTCCGGTCGGAACGGCCCTGGGCCGGTTCGGCGTGAACCTTGGGCAATTCGTCCAGCAATTCAACGACCGGACGCGTGAAGCGGGCGGCATGCCGATCCCGGTCGTCGTCAGCGTTTACAACGATCGCTCTTTCGATTTCGTCACCAAGAGCCCGCCGGCGGCGGCCCTGCTGAAACAGGCTGCCAGCATTGCCAAGGGTTCCGGAGTTCCCAACCGAGAAAAGGTCGGCAAAGTCACGTCGGCCCAGATTGAAGAGATCGTCAAGCAGAAGATGGCCGACCTCAACGCCCGCGACGTCGCGCATGCCATGCGAATGGTTGAAGGCACCGCGCGAAGTATGGGCCTGGTCGTGGAAGGCTGAGTGCCGGCCGAACAGACCGGCTCAAGGCCCCGAACTTGCCAGGCGAGACGCGTGCCGGGCGACGAAGACGAACAACCAGCAAACATTCGACAGCAGAATCGGTAAGCAAACAGATGGCCAAGCAATCCAAACGCATGAAGGCCCTGGCGGCCAAGCATCCCTCGGGCGACCCCATGCCGGTCGACGAGGCCGTGAACCTGCTCAAGCAGTTCAATACGACAAAGTTCGATCAGTCGGTGGAAATCGCCATGCGATTGGGCATCGATGCCAAGCAGGCGGATCAACTGGTCCGCGGTTCGATCGTGCTGCCGCACGGCATCGGCAAGTCGCTGCGAGTCGTCGTGTTCGCCAAGGGCGATCTGGCGGAGCAGGCCAAGGCCGCCGGCGCCGAAGAAGTGGGCGCCGACGAACTGGCCAAGAAGATCAAAGACGGCTGGACTGATTTCGACGTCTGCATTGCGGCTCCGGACATGATGGGGCTGGTTGGTCCGCTCGGTCGCGTGCTTGGTCCCCGCGGGTTGATGCCGTCTCCCCGAGCCGGCACCGTCACTCCGGAAGTGGCCAAGACGGTCAAGGAGTACAAGGCGGGTAAGGTGGAGTTCCGCAATGACTCCAGCGGAATCGTGCATGCCGTGGTCGGCAAGCTCAGTTTCGACGCCGCCAAGCTGGCTGACAACATCAACGCCTTCATCAATCACGTCCTGGGATTGAAGCCCCACGCCGTGAAAGGACATTATCTCAAGGGAATTGCGATCAGCGCCACGATGAGCCCGGGCGTTCACATTGCCGCCTGAGCGATGGATAGCCGCTGCCGCGTAGAGAGCACCAAACCAAACCGCCTAGCCCGATAATAAGCCGCCAAACATGAGCAAGTACGTCAAGAACCTGATTACCGACGATCTCAAAGGTCGCCTCAGCGGCGTGGAGAACGCCTTGCTGGTGAGCGTCGCGGGCATGGATGCCAACAAGAACAGCCGCCTGCGGTCGACGCTGCGAGGCAAGGACATTCAACTGCTGGTAATCAAGAACAGCCTGGCCCGCCGAGCCGCTGAAGGCACGCCGCTGGCGGCTGCCTTCGAGGAGATGGAAGGTTCGCTGGCGCTGGTGTGGGGCGCCGAAGACGTCGTCTCGCTGGCCAAGGAAATCGTCAAGCTGGCCGAGGACAAGGAATTCGCGCCGTTTGAAGCGCGGGGCGGGGTGATGGACGGCGGCCGGCTGAACGCCGACCAGGTTAAGGCGGTCAGCAAATGGCCCAGCCGCCAGGAGCAGCTCAGCATTTTGGCCGGGCAAATTCTCAGCCCGGGCGCCAACCTGGTCAGCCAATTGACCAGCATCGGCGGCGCCTTGGCGAGCCAGATCAAGCAAAAGGGAGAGGAAGAAGCCGCCGAGGCATAAGCCTGGGGACGGACTTAAGCGATCAAAGAGAGTTGCGACTCTCCTGCAGGGATAACCGACAACAACCAGATTATCGACCCAGTAACTAGCGTTCGGCCGACAGTGCGCAGCCGGCGCTCCATAGAAGACCGAAAGGAACGAAACGCATGTCGACCGACGCCCCCGCCATGGAATACTCCTCCGTCACCAAGGAACTTGGCGACAAGATCGTGAGTCTGACGCTGAAGGAAGCCAAGGAGCTCAGCGATTACCTCGAAAACGAACACGGCATCAAGCCGGCCGCCGGCGGCGCCGTGATGATGGCCGGCCCCGTTGCCGGCGGCGGCGGCGGCGAGGCGCCCGCCGAGAAGACTGAATTTGACGTCGTGCTGGAAGGCTTCGGCGACAAGAAGATCGGCGTGATCAAGGTGGTCCGCGCCGCGACCGGCCTGGGTTTGAAGGAAGCCAAGGATCTGGTGGAAGGCGTGCCCAGCAAGGTCAAGGAAGGCATCTCCAAGGAAGACGCCGAGAAGCTCAAGAAGGAGCTGGAAGAAGCTGGCGCGACTGTCGCCATCAAGTAGGATCGCAGTGCAAGGCCAAACGCGCCGTCGAGCGCCGGGCATGATTGTCCGGCGCTTTCAGGAGCGTTGACGGGCCTGTCCCAAGGATGAACGCCGCGCGCCTGGCAGGCGCCGCGGCGGGATTGGAAATCGTTTGATCTTCACTTGGTCCTTTTATCTCCGGCGCCCGCATAAGGTTCCGTGGAGCGCTGCGCGCCAATTCGGCGCGCTGCGCCGCGCTTGATCCGTTCTCGAACATATCGTCGCATCCATTAGGAGTACGATCCCCTATGGCCACCTCGGCAGAACGACGTCTCCGCCCGCAGGAAGTCCGTCGCTTTGGCACCATTCAAAAGCACCAAAGCATTCCCGATCTGACCGAAATTCAGACTCGCAGTTATGAAGCCTTTCTGCAACTCGACGTTCCGCCTGAGAAGCGCAAGGACCAGGGAATTGAAGGCGTTCTACGCGAGATTTTCCCGATCGAGAGCTACGACAAGACGCTGCAATTGCAGTACCTCCGCTACGAGCTGGGCAAGCCCCGCTACGAGCCGGATGAATGCCGGCAGTTGCGTCTGACCTACGGTCGGCCCTTCAAAGTCTGGTTGCGCCTGACGAAAGAGCAGCCGATCGAGGAAGAGGTCTACCTGGGCGACATGCCGATCATGCTCGGCGGCGGCGAGTTCATCATCAACGGCGCCGAGCGCGTGGTGGTGAGCCAGTTGCACCGCAGCCCCGGCGTCGACTTCGTCA
>DASZUP010000695.1:0-16047 GCA_035547635.1 Pirellulales bacterium | reverse complement strand
ATATCAGGTCCAGGATCGCTCATCTTGCCGTTTTGACCGGCACTGCGGCAACGCCGCCAAACATCTCCTGGCATGCCGTCCGATGGTATACTCTTAGACAAAGCCCGCAGGGCGCCTGCGCGGCAAGACAAGATCGGACGCAAAACTCGTGGCCAGCGAGCAACTCGGAACTTTCCTCGAGCGGGCGATGCATCAGGGACGCATGGCGGCCCTGATTGTCTGCGCATGGTTCTGCCTCGGCCTGGAAGCGGTCCAAGTTCAGGCCGCCACTATTCAGACGGCCCCTGTTCAGGCGGCCCGTGAGGCCGCGCCGGCGCGATGCGTATCCGTGCCCCGACCGGGCGATGAGATCTGGATTGTCAGCAGCCGGGGTCTCGGCTGCCAGGCGCCGGAAAAGGCCGCGCTGCGAATGCAGTATTGGCGGTACGAAGCGGGCCGCTGGGCCGTGTCCAGCCGTGACGAATTCTTAAGCGGCCCCGAAGACCTGGTCACCAGTTTCTTTGTGGTCGGCAATGACTTCTCGCACTCGGACACCGTCAAGGCCGGTTGGACCGCGTACCGGGGTTTGGTTCGGGAGAACCCCGACAGCCCGCATTTGCGGTTTGTCATCTGGTCGTGGCCCAGCGACCGCCTTCCCGGCCGTCGCCTGAACGATGCCAAGGTCAAGCTCGCGCGCACGCCGGCCGCGTCCTATTATATGGCCTGGCTGGTCGATCAACTTCCGGACGAAATGCCGATTTCGATGTCCGGCTATAGCTTTGGCGCCCGGATTATCATGGGCAGCCTGGAATTGCTGGCCGGCGGCCGTACGGGCTGTTACCAGCTTGCGGCGCGCCAGTCGCGGCAGCCGCGCAGAATCGACGCCGTATTGATCGGAGCGGCGATCGACAACGACGATTTTCTGCCCGGTCAGCGGTTTGGCCGCTCGCTGTCGCAGGTCCATCAATTGTTGGTGTTCTTCAATCCTGCCGACCGGGCCTTGCGGTTCTATCGCTTTCTCTATGGCCATCATGTCCATATTGAAGCCGCCGGCTTGACCGGTCCGGTAGGGCTGCGCCGTCTGGGCGCGGAGCGGAAGAAGGTGTTTGCTTTCGACGTTAACGGAGACGTCGGTCGCAGCCACGGCGCCGACGACTATTTTCAGTCCGCCAGGCTGCTACGCGTAATGCACCCTTTCTTGTTCGACCCGCCGGATCTCGACGGCGACGGTTGAGCCGCACGGGCGCCTATATCGCAGGCGCCCCGCGTCGACGATCAGACGAAATCATCTTCCGCTCGACATTTCGCCCGCTTCGGCCGGCCGTTCCGCAGCCACCACCTCGAACACGTACCCGTTCGGATCACGGAAAAAGAACCTCTCGAACGGCGTGGGGCGGAGCGGCTCAATCAGTTCGGCGCCCTCGGCAGTCAGTCGGCGCCGCAGTTCTGACATTTCCGCTTGAGGCCAGGCGATGGCCAGATGCCGGCCGAATTCGCGTTCAAACGGCGATGGCGCAAAGTCCTGCACTTCCACCAGGTGCAGTTCCTGTCCCGGCGCCATCTCCAGCCAGGCCGCCGGCCGTCCGATATTGTTCGGCCGCTGGATCGGCCGCCACCGCAGCGCCGCGGCAAAGAACTGCAGCGACCGGCTTACGTCGCGAGTGGCCAGCGTGAGATGGGCGAAGCTCATGACTAAACTCCGTACAGCGACCGAAACCACGCGACAAAAGGCGCCGAAAGCGGCGAAGGCTTCAGCATCTGAAACTTCACCGCATCATGCAATTGCCGCCCCGGCGGATCCTGCCACGCCAACCACGTATGGATCCTGGCTTTATCTTCGTGGGCGTCAGTGAACGGGGCGCCGCGGTCTTTGGCGTTCACCACGGTCTCGTTCGCGTATTGCCAGAGAGGCTGCGTCTCATCTCCGAGCAGGCATGCCAGAAACGTTTCGAGCATGCCGCGCGAACGGTTGTCGGGCATCAGCCAAACGCCCAGTTTCAGCCCATCCACGTTCGTATCAATCAGCCCTTCATTGGGAAGCGTTTCTGGGAGAGAGGGAAAAGCCTTTGCGCAGCGATTCCGAATTCGCTTCCAGCGCTCAGCGGCGCTGTCATTCGCATCGACCACAATGCCAAGAACCTCGAGCCCGCGAACCTTCAGTTCGGTCTCGATTACAGCCGATTCCAGCAACGGCTCGATGCCGCCCAACTGCTCGATCAGGACAATCCATTCCTGCCGGTTCTCTCCCCATTCGACGCCGTGAGCTTCAATCAATTGCGGAATGACTCTCTTGTCTTCCTCGCCTTCGACGAGCAACTTTTTCGGGTGCAAACGCCTGCCCATCTTTTGCTACCTCACCTCGATGCCTCGTTCCGCGGCGGCCACGATCTCTTGTTCCGTATAGGGCACGGCGCGGCCTTTTTCACGTTCAATTCGCTGGATCGTCACGTTGCTTCCCTCGGACACCGTGTCGTGGGCAATCGCGGCCAGGCTCTCGTAGCAGTCGCGGCTGTGCGTCGTGGCAAATACCTGCACGCCCAGTCGTTCCGCCGTGGCCGCCACCATTTTCCACATGTCGACCATGACGGTGAAGTGCAAGCCCGTATCGATCTCGTCCACGAGCAGCACGCCGTTTTCTGCGCGAGCGAGCGCCAGGGCCAGCCCCAGCATGCGCCAAATTCCGTCGCCCATGCTGCCGATCGGGATGCGCTGTTCGAGACCGGTGCACTTGACAAAGAGCCCGCCGCGCGCTTCGCCATTAAACGTTCGATGTTCGGGCGCCACCGTTGCCGCGAGTCGCTCAATCGTAGGCTCGATAATCCGTAGCGCATCGACGACGAAAGTTTCTTCGCGCGTGAGTACGATTCCGTCGAATGCCGCAACTGCCTCGTCGGCAGTGAGTGACGCTGTAGTGACGAAAATCGCTTTGGGTGCGCGCTTTGCCGTCGGATTTGCGACCCCCCGAACTGAACCCCACTTCGCTCCACCTTGCTCAGTGAGCCGCAGCACGACCTCGGCGATCGTCTTTCCCTTCCAGAGTAATTCGAGGTCCAGGGGATCGCGCCACGGGTCGATTCGATCCAATTCGCAATGCTCCCAGGATTCGAGGCCTTTTGTCGGGACTTGCGAACGTTCGCCACGCGACGCAATAGTCGGCTGGGGCGTGGTTTTCGTCGTTCCGTTTTGCGCCGCCGTGATTACCGCGGTCAGAGATTCCGCGCCGTCGCCTCTCCTCGCCTCAATTGAGAACGTATTCCTAGCCGCGATCTCATGCCCGTGGAACAAGTGGCGAACGGATATTTCCGGTCGCCCCCCATCCATCGCGTCCATGAGAACCTCGCCCCGACGAGACGCGGCCTCCCAAATGGCCGGGAGGTAACCGTGGGAGCATAAAAGCTCGATCGCCTCGAGCACGGATGTCTTGCCGCTATTATTCGTTCCGACCAGGAGATTCACGCGACCAAGGTCGTGCATCTCGAACTGTTCAAACCCGCGGAAGTTGCGGATGGAGAGAGTCTTTAACATGAGACGGTCTCTGCTCGTCGACGTAAACTGCAATCTGCCCTCACCTTAATATATTCTCTCGGCGGGTCGCGCGTCTTCCATGACGGGAAGGCGAAACTCTAAACCACACTCCGCACACAGCGACTATCGCAATCGTAAAGCATTTGGCAGCCACGCCTTACATTACCCCAACTACGCAGCCCCAGACGGATAGTACCAAGCACGCGCAAAGCCGGAGCCAAACGTGAGAAGGCCCGCTTACTATTGCCCATCAAAAACTTGAACCACTCTTCCAAGATTCCCATTTCTCCGGCGAAGAGATCTCGTTGGCGGGCATCAGGCGTTGACCCGCCGCAAAACGAAGGCTGCGCAGCCCCCTCTCTGGGGCCGTCTGCGACAACGGGAGAATAGAGCGATGGTCAAGAAAATGATTTTGGGCGGAGCGGGCGCCGGTTTGGTGTGCTTGTTGTTTTTTGGCCGAGAGGCGGTCAGCTACGTCGGAACCACGGCCGGCTGGTTCAAGGACTCGGTGAAGAGCAGCATTCCGGTCGAGTTTGAAATCGACCGCGCCAGGCGGATGGTCAAGGACCTGGTCCCCGACATCCGCAAGAACATGCACGTGATCGCCCAGGAAGAAGTCGAAGTCGAGCGACTCGACAAGCAAATTGCCGCCGCCGAATGCCGGCAGGAGAAAGATCGCGGCGATCTAATGCGGCTCAAAGCCGATCTGGGAACCGGCAAAGAACAGTTCCAATATGCCGGCCGCAGCTACTCGGCCGACCAGGTGAAGATCGATCTGGCCAACCGCTTCGAACGCTACAAAACGCACGATGCCACGCTGGCGAGCTTGAAGGAAATGCACCAGGCTCGCCAGCGCAGCCTCGAAGCCGCCAGGAACAAGCTCGAGGGCATGCTGGCCGCAAAACGGAAACTGGAAGTCGACGTCGAGCATCTCGAGGCCCGGCTGAAGATGGTCGAGGCGGCCCAGACCACGAGCGACTACAAGTTCGACGACAGTCAGCTCAGCCGAGCGAAGGAACTGGTCACCGATCTGCGCACGCGGCTCGACGTGGCCGAGAAGATGGTGAACTCTGAAGGCTACCTCCGCGATGAAATTCCGCTGACGGAACCGGCCCCGGAGAACATCGTGGAAGAGGTGACGGAGTACTTTGACGGAGACCGCACGCAAGTGGCTGAGCTCGCCGTCGAAGCGCACTGATTTCGTAACGTCAAGCGTTCCTCGCTCTCATGCTGCAGGCGTGGGAGCGAGGGGCTGATCTCCGTCCTGTGATTAACTGCGTGACGTACCATGCTTCAACCCTGGCGACTCAAGCTCCGCGAAGCCGACGAAGCCCTGCATGGCGGAAGGCTGGAAGAAGCCGGCCGCTTACTCTGCCAGAGCGGGCTGCGCGAGTTCCTGCCCGCCAAGCAACTGCTGGCCAAGGTGGCCGGCCGGATGATCGAGCGGGCCGAGCGCCGCGCGGCCGGCGGCCAAAGCTCTGCCGGTTGGCGGGATCTGGAAACCGCCCGCGTCTGGGGCGCCGACGCCGAGGCGGTCTGTTCCTTGCGACAAGCGTTCGTCGACCGCCGCCTGGCCGAGGCAGAGGCTTATCTGGCGGCGGGCGAACCTTCGGCCGCCGTCTCGCGGCTGGACGAACTGGCCCGCTATGGCGACGCCGGCCGGGGCGCCCGCTTGCTGCGCGACGCCGCCGTGCGGGTCCAATTGGCTCAGCGGCTCTGTCGCCGCGGCGAATTCGCCCAGGCGGAAGAAAACCTGGCGGCCGCCGTCGCCCTGGCCCCGCAGATCGCCGCCTTGGACGACGCCCGCAAAGCGTGTAGGGTGAAAGCAGCGGAATGCCGCAAGCTTAACGAGCGGCTGCACGAGGCCGTCGCCGGCGAGAACTGGACGCTGGCCCTGTCCGAGGCCGAGGCGCTGTTAGAACTGTGCCCAGAACATGAGCCGGCCCGAGATGCGCGGCGGCGTGCTTGGGCGGCGGTCGGCATGCGTTGCGGCGATTCGCTGCGACGTCGGCTCCCTTCGCTGGCGCCGCGCGACCGGATCGCTCCCGCCTTTTCAGTAAAGCCGATGAAAGCAAACGATCCCGGCGAGAATCACAATCACGGGAATAACCACGGCCCGGCGGCCGACGGTCCCTTGTCCGCAACTTCCGCCGGCGCCTCGCGGTTTTTGCTGTGGGTCGACGGCGTCGGCGGGTATCTGGTCTGTCCAGGCGACGATGTCTGCTTGGGCCAACCGGTCCCCGGCAGCCAGGTGGACGTGCCGATCCTCGGCGACATTTCCCGCCGTCACGCCCGCATTCGCCGCGATGGCGAGAACTACTTGCTTCATCCGCTCAAGGAGGTCCGCCTGGACGGCCGCGAGATCCGCAGCGCGGCGGCCCTGACCGATGGCAACTTGATTGAACTGGGGGACAACGTGCGGCTGCGGTTCCGGCGGCCTCATCCGCTCAGCCGCACCGCAAAGCTGGAGTTCGTCAGCCGACATCGGACCCAGCCGTCAGCCGACGCCGTGCTGCTGGCCGCGGAGTCGTGCGTGCTGGGGCCGGGCGGAAACTGCCACGTGGCCTGCCGCGACTGGACGCGCGACGTCGTACTGTATCGCCACGAGAACCAGTGGCACTGCCGAGCGTCCGGCCGTTTCGAGATCGACGGGGCCGAAGTGCTCGACCGCGGTCCGATCCACGGTCGCTCTCGAGTCGAGGCAGAGGATTTTTCCTTAAGCCTGGAAAGCATTTAGCAACGTGTGGACAGATGGAACTTGCAGTCGCTAGTCTAGACGTAGGCAGGGATCACCCCATGAACCTCCGCGCCACACAAGCCGAACCGGAGCCGCAACCGAAACCGGGACCGATGAAGTTCACTTATCCCAGCGGTTCGCGCCCGCTGGATGGCTATACGATCAAACGCGGCATCGGCCGCGGCGGCTTTGGCGAAGTCTACTACGCCGCCAGCGACGCCGGCAAAGAAGTCGCGTTGAAGCTGATCCGTCGCAACCTCGACGTCGAACTGCGCGGCGTGACCCAATGCTTGAATCTCAAGCATCCCAACCTGCTCGGCCTGTTCGACATCAAGCAGGATGAGTTGGGCGACAGTTGGGTGGTGATGGAATACGTGGCGGGCGATTGTCTGGAAGACGTCGTTACGAAGCATCCCGACGGCTTGCCGCGAGAAGACGCGATGGCCTGGTTCCACGGCATCGCGGCGGGCGTGGCGTATCTGCACGATCACGGCATCGTCCATCGCGACTTGAAGCCCGGCAACATCTTTTGCGACGAAGGCCTGGTCAAGATCGGCGACTACGGGCTCTCGAAGTTCATCTCCGCCAGCCGCCGCAGCGGGCAGACCGAGAGCGTCGGCACCGTACACTACATGGCGCCGGAGATCGGCAACGGCCGCTACGGCAAGGAAATCGACATCTACGCTCTCGGCATCATTCTTTACGAGATGCTCACCGGGCGCGTGCCGTTCGAAGGCGAGAGCGTCGGCGAAGTGCTGATGAAGCACCTTACGGCCGAACCTGACCTGAGCGCGGTGGAAGAGCCGTACCGCTCGGCCATCGCCCGCACGCTGACCAAGGCGCCCGAAGGCCGTTTGCAATCGGTCGGCGAGTTGGCGGCGCTGCTGCCTGCCGCCCCTCACGCGTCGACGACAACGGCTCCGAGCAATTTTGTCATCCCCGGGCCGGCGGTAAACGGCGAACAGGCTCCGCATATCGGGGCACAACGCGAAGCTAAGCCAGACAAGGCGATTGTTTCCGACGTCGTGGTGGTTGATGAAGAGCCCTTGTGGCGCGCTGTGCGACAACTATGGAGGAAGTTCTGCGAGGCGTGGGATTCCGGGCGGATTCCGGCATCGGGCCGCATGGCGATTATCGTTGTCACCCTCTTTGCGGTCAGCGTAGCACTGGCATTGAATATCGCTCTGATTCCGGCCCTGTTCTTCGGAACCATGAGCTACGCCACGTACTTTGCCATTCGCTCCATGGTAATTGCGATGCGTCAAACGCCCGTTGGCCATCGGGTGCAGCCTGCGGCGCCAATGGCGCCTGTACGCCACGTCGCGGCTGCGGCGACTCCGCCGCCGTCCATTCCGCCTGCTCAGCCGCGACGCGCACTCCAGCGGCCGGCAAACGTCGATCAGCCCGTCAAAACGTTCCGCACCCGAATGGAAGAGCTGACTGGCTCTATGCTGGCCTCGGCATTCGTAGCTGCAGTGATGGGCGTGTTGCTCAGCGTGCTGCGCGGCAAGGCGGCGCAGCCGGAGCAGTTCGTCTGGCTGGTGCTCGTCAGCACGGTCGGAGCGTGGTTGATCATGATCCCCTCCAAGTTCTGGGAAGGGAGCGAAGGCGAGCCGATCTTGCGCCGCTGCGCACTCTTGCTGTTGGGCCTGGGCTTGGGGGCCTTCGCTTTCACCAGCGGCAAGTTCCTGATGGCCGAATTGCCTTACGAGTGGAAAGCGCCTGACTTCGACCAGCACACGCTGGTTACGTGGGAACTTTACGATCCCGCCGGCGCGCCGACGATTCTGGGACAGATGGCGTATTTCGCTTTCCTGCTGGTCGCCTTGCGTTGGTGGCGGCAGGCCGATCCCGCGCGTCCGCATCGGCTGAGCTTGTGGAGCGTGGCGGTGAGCGTGTTCTGGGCCTGGATGCTGTATTTTTTCTGGCCGTTTCCGCAACCCTGGGGAATCATGGTCGCCGCGGCCATTTCCGTCTGTGTGCAGTTGGCCAGCCCTTGGCGTGCGCGGCGGCGGCGATCTCCTTCGTACGTTTGAGCGATGCTAACGAGACGCGCCAGCGAGGCGGACTGAGGCGCTTGCCTCGCCCGCACTTCGGGTAAGAAGGAGCCGATGACTAACGCGGCGCGAAGCGCACGACGTCGACAAGTTTTCTTTCGGATGATTCATTACAGGCAGTATTATTGACGGTGATGTCATGGGTTTACCAGTGGCCGGTTTATTCCTGATCGGTCTGCTTTTTTTCGCGATGTTTGCCGTCATCCTGGCGTTGTCCCGCAGCCGCGCGGGGCAGTTGCTGCTGGGCATCGGCGCCGGCCTGTTGGGCTTGATGGTCTTGTTATTCGGCATGTACTTTGTTTCCATGCGGGCCGGCTCTGCCGCTCAACTCCGGATCGAAGTCGAAAGCGCGCCGACTCACCGCATTGAAACGGGCGCTCCGCGCGAGATTCCGGTGGGCGAGCAAGCGGCGAAAGTGGCAGAACATCCGGCGGCTGAAAAGCTATCCGCCGCCACCCGTCGCGGCGCCGGCCGGCCGGATTGGATGGACGCTCCAATGGGCCGCGACGGCGACGTGTATCGCACCATCGCCACGGCAGGGCCGTACTCCACGGCCGCCGAGTGCCACGAAAAGCTTCCCGAGGCGCTGCAACAGGCGGTTCGCAGTTACACCGAGCGGCTGTTGGGCGCCGATGCCGGCGGGCGAGTGCAACTGCCGCTCTCGTATATTCATGAGCGGATCGTTCGCGGCGAGTGGCTGGAGCAGGCGGAATTCTCCTTCGGTCCGATGTACAACCTGCACGAGCGGCTGGAATTCGACGCTGCCGTCGCCAAAGAAATCGAGGGCCGCTACCGCGAGGCGCAGGTCGCCCGCCGCGTGAGCTATGCGGGCGCGGCCGCCGTACTGGCGCTGTCGTTGATCGGCGTGGCATTCAGCTATCTCAAGCTCGACACGCTGACCCGCGGCTATTACACAGGGCGCTTGCGAGTCGCCGCCGGAGCGGTGATACTGGCAGAAGCGGCGATCGTCGGGCTGTTGGTCCGCAACGGAAACATCAGTTTCTAAGCCAGACGCGCCGCACGCGTTTCAGAGAAGTGCGGCGAGCTTGTCCCGAACCTGATGTCTTCGACCAGCGAATCCGACGGCCTGTTAATCTCCCGCATCCGCGGCGGCGAGGACGATGCGTGGCAAGAACTCATCGACCGCTTCGAAGGCCGGTTGTTGGCCTTTGTCGAGAGCCGGTTGCGGCATCGCGCGGCCAGCGAAGACGTCGTGCAGGAAACGTTCATCGCCTTTCTAACCAGCCTGCCGAACTTCGACACGACCCGGCCCCTGGAAAGCTACCTGTTCTCCATCGCCGCGCACAAGCTGACCGATCACTTGCGCCGCGAAGGGCGCCGCCCCGCGCTGCCGCTGGCGGGCGCCGGCAGCAGCCAGGGCGACTGGGATCTGCCCGGTCCGCAACGGCCGGCCAGCAGCATTGCACGCAGCGGCGAGCGGCGCGGCCTGGAAGAGACGGCGTTGGTGCACGCGGCGGCCCAGTTGCTGGCGTACTGGCGCAACCGAGGCGATTGGGAAAAGATCCAATGCGCGGAGTTGCTGTTCGTACGCGGCATTGCCAACAAAGACGCCGCCGCCAAACTGGGCGTCTCTGAACAGACGATCGCCAACCACAAGTTCGACTTTCTCGCCAAGCTCCGCGCCGCAGTGCGCCAGCAAGGCTTGTCGGAAGACGTGTTTCCGGAGCTGCACGATTGCGGGTGAGCTTGCGGCGCTTTTGTTAAAAGCGACGTACAACCCCGCCATTTCGCCAAACATGAAAAGCCCCTTCACCGACGCGGAACTGGAAGCTTATCTCGACGAGGCGTTGCCTGCCGAGGCGATGTCGGCCATCGAGAGCGCGCTGAGGCAAACGCCCGAACTGGCGCGGCGCCTGACGGCGATCAATGCGCGTCGTGACGCCGACCTCCATTCGCTCGGAGAGATCTGGCGCCGTCACCGGCTGACGTGTCCCACTCGTGCGGAACTGGGCAGTTATTTATTGGGCGTGCTGCCCGACCAGCACGCCGCCTACGTCGCCTTTCACCTGGAAGAGATCGGCTGCCGTTATTGCCAGGCGAACCGCGCCGACCTGGAAGAACGTCAGACCGAAACGAGCGAAGCCGGCAAACAACGCCGCCGCAAGTACTTCGAGTCGAGCGCGGGATACCTGCGACGCGAGTGAGTTTGGAATCGTCGCTCCAGGACTCGTGGTTCGGCGCCGCGCGAGCATCAAACTGCGTCAGCCCGAGAGATCGTCAACCTGCAGCCGATCTTGCGCGATATGTCGCACCGCAAAAACGAGCACTACGTCGTCCGCAATGTTAAAAAGTGCTCGATGCGTAGAGCGTCGTCCTACGCCATAATGCAATTCGCGGAGTTCGAAGGGAAACTCGTCGCTTTCAGCCGCGAGCGGACATCGCGATGGAAACTGCGAGAGCGACTCAAGGCGGGTGGCAAAATTGCTCAACCAGTGATCCGCCTGTTCCGGCGAATGCGCATTCGCCCACCAGGCAGCCATCTCCTGCATATCGCGTTCGGCTCGCTGCGTGACGATGACGCGATAGTTCATCCGTCCGAGCAAAGCCCGAGGTTCGCGCGAATTCTCACGATTGCCTCGTCCAGAGGAGCAACCCTACCGGCCTCGACGTCGGCAATCCCCTCTCGAATGGCTTCGACCGTCTGTCGCCGTTGCAAAGCGTCGAGCGTTGACGCGTCGACAATGAAATAGACTTTGTTGGTCTTTTGGTCTTCAATGCGCAGCGGACCATCACAACGGTTGAGCGCTTCACGTTGTTCGGCAGTTAGTTTCGGCGTCATACTGATAATTCTATCGCGAAGACGCTCCGCCGCCAAAGTCTTTCAAAATATCTTGTCCTTCTGAGAACTTATCGTTTTTCATCTTCTCGCTTTTTTGCAGCCAGGCTCTCATGCCCCCCTTCAGGCGTTCCCTCAGTGCGCGTCGCCGGCGAGGCAAGTTGCATTCCATAGGGCCTTTTGTCCGGCGTTTCCGCCACAAGTCTCGTTGACGGGCGTCGCCTTGCCCCCTAAACTCGGCCCATAAAGAATAACTCTATTTCACTCTCTCGTTTCGGCAGAGAAGCATGACTGCAACCAGCTCCCGTGCGGCGACGCAAAGTATCGAACAGCTTTCCATCAATACCATCCGCACGCTCTCCATGGATGCCGTGCAGGCGGCCAACAGCGGACATCCCGGCACGCCGATGGCGCTGGCCCCGGTCGTTTACGAACTGTGGAACGAGGTGCTGAAGTACGATCCCGCTCAGCCCGATTGGCCCAGCCGCGACCGGTTCGTGCTCTCCTGCGGTCATGCCTCGATGCTGCTATATTCGATTCTGCACCTGACCGGGGTGCGGCAGGCCGGGCCGGACGGCAAACCGACCGACGCGTTGGCCATTCCGCTGGATCAGATTAAGCAGTTCCGCCAGCTTCACAGCCGCTGCCCGGGACACCCGGAATACGGCGAGTCGAGCGGCGTGGAAACGACCACCGGCCCGCTGGGCCAGGGCATCAGCAACAGCGTCGGCATGGCCATCGCCGAGCGCTGGCTGGCGGCTCATTTCAATCGCCCCGGCTTTGATCTGGTCGACTACAACGTCTACGCCTTGTGCAGCGACGGCGACATGATGGAAGGCGTTGGCTGTGAGGCCGCCTCGATCGCCGGCCACCTCAAGCTTTCGAACCTCTGCTGGATCTACGACGACAACAAGATCACGATCGAAGGCGAAACCTCGCTGGCCTTCAGCGAAGACGTCGGCCGCCGCTTCGAAGGCTACGGCTGGCACGTCGTACACGTGGCCGACGCCAACGATCTCAAGGCCCTGTCGGCCGCATACCAGGAGTTCCAGGAGACGACGGATCGGCCGACGTTGATCATCGTCAAGAGCCACATCGGCTACGGCTCGCCCCACAAGCAGGACAACCACAGCGCGCACGGTTCGCCGCTGGGCGAAGAAGAAGTGCAGCTCACCAAGGAAGTTTACGGCTGGCCGAAAGACGCCAAGTTCCTCGTGCCGCCGGAAGTCGTCGAGCACTTTGCCGACGGCATCGGCGAGCGGGGCCGCCAGGCCTATTCCGCCTGGGAAAAGAAGCTGGCCGACTACGCGCGCAAGTTCCCCGAACTGTACGACGAGTTCCAGCGCATCCAGCGCCGAGAACTGCCTGAGAATTGGGAATCGGGCATTCCCACGTTCCCGGCTGATGCCAAGGGCATGGCCACGCGCGTTTCCGGCGGGAAGGTGCTCAATGGCCTGGCGGCCACGATTCCGTGGCTGGTCGGCGGCGCCGGCGACCTTGCCCCCTCGACCATGACCAATATGAACGACGCCGGCAGCTTCGAAGCCGGCAGTTATGACGGCCGCAACATGCATTTCGGCATTCGCGAGCACGGCATGGCCGCCGCGGTCAACGGCATGGTGCTCAGCGGCCTGCGCAGCTTCGGCGCCACATTCTTCGTGTTCGCCGATTACTGCCGCCCGTCCATTCGTCTGGCATCGATCATGAAGATCCCTTCGATCTTCATCTTCACGCACGATTCGATCGGCGTCGGCGAAGACGGTCCGACGCACGAACCGGTCGAGCATCTGGCCTCGTTGCGGGCTATTCCCTACCTGGTTACGTTGCGACCGGCCGATGCCAATGAAGCGGCCGAAGCCTACCGCACGATCATGCCGTGGAAGAATCGGCCGGCGGCCATGGTCCTCACGCGGCAGAACCTGCCGACGCTCGACCGCACGAAGTACGCCCCGGCCAGCGGCGTCGCCCGAGGCGCCTACGTGCTGGCCGATGCCGAAGGCGGCAAGCCCGAGGTGATTCTGATGGGCACCGGCAGCGAAGTCTCGCTCTGCGTTGCGGCCCATGAAAAGCTGACGGAAGCAGGCGTCAAAGCTCGCGTCGTCAGCATGCCGTCCTGGGAGCTGTTCGACGAGCAGGACGCCGAGTATCAAGCCTCTGTCCTGCCGCCGAGCGTGACGGCCCGCGTGGCGGTCGAAGCCGGCATTGTCCAAGGCTGGGAAAAATATCTCGGCCCGCAAGGCCGGTTCGTCGGCATGAAGAGCTTCGGCGCCTCGGCGCCGGGCGGCCAGTTGGCCAAGTACTTCGGCTTGACCGCCGACAATGTCGTGGCCAATGCCCAGGAAGCATTGAAAGCGACCAGCCGCTAAATCAATGGGTGAAGTGCGGACCTTCGAGTCGACCTGACGGCGGAAGCAGCGAGGTCAACGTTGCCTTCGGCCTTTCCAGTTCGATATCACTGCGCGCCCGCAGTGCGAACATCGTCGCTTGTTCACAAGCCGCCGGCAGTCGATGCTGAAAGCGCGATAGCTATTGGCCGACGGCGCCCTTACCCCGCCTACCGGTGAGCGGATGCCAAAGGACGAACTGGCTTGGCGCTAAGACTTTGCAAAACCAGTAGAGGGGGAAGCGGTCGCGGTCGCTTGGCTGCCGTTGGAGGTCCCGAGGAAGCGCGAAATGCCGTGTTTTCTCGCGTCCGGCGCCAGGTCGAACTGCCTCCGCAGGCCGCCCGCTGGCGCGCGCGAACGCATGAGTGCGCTAAGACTTGCTAAGGTTTTAATCACCCGGCAGGGGGGATGCGAGTCAAGTGTAAGCCGAGAACAATGCAAACTGACGTTTCGACGGCAAGGCGCTTTTAAACCGAGGAATCTGTCTCGATGAAACTGGCAATAGGCGGAAACCATATTCTGTTCTCGATCACTGCAGCCGTACTGGGCCTGATTCTTTCGGCCAGGGCCGCTGGCGCGGCGACGCTAGAACTGCGGCCGGGCGACCATATCTGCCTGGTCGGCAATGCGCTGGGCGAGCGGATGCAGTTTGGCAACTCGTGGGAGACGCTGCTCTACCAGCGTTTCCCGAAGCATGAGCTGGTCGTGCGCAATCTCTGCTTTCCCGGCGACGAGCCGTTCACGCGCGACCGCTCGCTCAATTTCGGCGAACCGGACGAACACCTGGAGCACAGCAAGGCCGACGTGATCCTGTTCTTCTTCGGCTTCAATGAATCGTTCGCCGGGCCGGCGAGCCTGGAACGCTTCGCCATCGATCTCACGCGGCTGGTCGAAGAGACCAAGACCAAGAACTATAGCGGCAAAGGCGCGCCGCGAATGGTCCTCGTCTCGCCCATCGCCCACGAAGATCTGGACAACGCGAACGTCACCGACGGCAAGGCCCACAACGCCGACCTTGAAAAGTATACCGACGCCATGCGGCAAGTCGCCGAGCAGACGGACGTCGGCTTTGTCGATCTTTTCCATCCGACGCAGGAGTTGTTCGCAAATACCAAGGAGAAGCTGACGATCAACGGCGTTCACCTGAGCGACGCAGGAGACGCGGCCGTGGGCCCGCTGCTCGATCGAGCGTTGTTCGGAGAGCCGGAAGGCGACATGAAGCAGGCGACGCCCGCCGAGACGGACCGCTTGGAGGCGGCAATCGCCGACAAGAACTTTCATTGGTGGCATCGTTACCGGGCCGTGAATGGATACTCCATCTACGGCACGCGCGGCCTGGCCGGATCAGACGGCACGTATACCAATCGCGACGTGATGGAGCGCGAGCGGGCGATTCTCGACCAGATGTGCGCCAACCGCGACCGCCGCATCTCGCAGATTGCCCAGGGGCAGAAAGTTCCCGAAACGGTGAACGACGAAAACACGCTGCCGTTCTTCAATCCCAAGACCAACGTCGGCGGCGCTAACGATCCGAACCAGAAAGCCGGCAAGCTTGGTCCGCTCGACTACATTCCCGCCGCCGACCAGATCAAGTATTTCAAGTTGCCGCCCGGCTACGAGATCAACCTGTTTGCCAGCGAGGAAGACTTTCCCGAACTGGCCAACCCGGTCTCGTTGAACTTCGACAGCCGCGGCCGGCTGTGGGTTACGACCATGCCCTCTTACCCGCAGTGGCAGCCCAAGAGCAAGCTCGACGACAAGCTGCTGATTCTGGAAGACAACGACGCCGACGGCCGCGCCGAACGCTGCAAAGTTTTCGCTGGCGGGTTGCACCAGCCGACCGGCTTTGAGTTGGGCCGCGGCGGCGTATTTTTGGCGCAGCAGCCCGACGTGCTGTTTCTCGAGGATACAGACGGCGACGATCGGGCCGACCGCCGCACGCGGCGACTGATGGGTTTTGACACGGCCGATTCGCACCACGGGCTGGCGGCCTTCGAGTGGGGGCCCGGCGGCGCGCTCTATTTTCAAGAAGGGACGTTCAAGCAGTCGCAAGTGGAGTCTCCGTACGGACTGACCAGGTTAGGCGACGCCGGCGTCTGGCGATACGAGCCGCGGACCGAGCAATTCGGCGTACACGCGTCGCTGGCGTTCGCCAATCCGTGGGGGCATGTCTTTGACCGCTGGGGGCAGGACTTCATCTCTGACGCCTCGCCCGGCTTCAATTACTGGGCCGCGCCCATCACGGGCCGCGTCGAATTCCCCGACAAACACCCGGGCGGTTCGCGCAGCGAACATCTCGATTGGGGCGGTTCGAAGAGCAACCGGCCGTATCCGCCGTTCCTCTTCAAACGCATCCGTCCGACCGCGGGCTGCGAGTTCATCTCCAGCCGCAACTTTCCGCCGGAAGTGCAAGGCGATTTTCTGGTCTGCAATGTGATTGGCGATCTGGCCGTGCTGCAGCACTCGATTCGCGAGGACGGCGCCGGCTTTGGCGGCAAGGAAATCCGCCCGCTGGTGCTCTGCGAGCATGGCAACTTCCGTCCGATCGATCTGCAGTTTGGCCCTGAC
>DASZUP010000694.1:0-6813 GCA_035547635.1 Pirellulales bacterium | reverse complement strand
GGCTCGCGGCTGCGGTCGGCCAGGCCGACTTGTTCGAGCAATTCGCCCGAGCGGCGGCGAGCGGTTCGCGGAGTCGCTCCGGCGAGCGCTCCGTAATACTCAAGCAGCGCCTGGGCGCTCAAATACCACGGTAAGGCCTGGCTTTCGTGGATGTACCCGAAGCGCGCCAGCGTGCGCCGATCGCTCCAAGAGCGACCGAACCGCGTGATGCGTCCTGAACTCGGATGGCAAATCGTCAACAGCAGCTTGACCAGCGTGCTCTTACCCGCGCGGTTCGGTCCGAGCAGGCCGAATACCTCGCCCGTATGGATCGCGAAACTGACCGCCTCGACCGCGCGAACCGGGGAACGACCGGGCCAAAGGCCTCCATAAACCTTGGAGACGTTCTCGAATTCCGCAATTTTTTCGGTGTTCATTTTTTGCCTCATCGCGAGCATAGCTCGCAGAATCCTGGCGATTTGGCGGCTTTTGGTCCTTCTCGCGGCAACCCTGCTCGTTGGGGGGTATTGAATATGTTTTTTTCCTAATCATCCTTGTCTTTGTCTTTAACGCTGTTTACCATGGCCCCCGTTTATCTAGTTTATCCAGACCTAACTGCTGGACAGACTTTTGGCGGCCGGTCGCCACGCGCGCGATCGGACCGCTTGCGAGTTAGACCACTCGTTCAAGGAATCCGACGATGAACGTCCGCCGTAGCGACCGTTTGCGTAAGGCACGCGAAACCAAGCAGCGCCGCAGTTCGCTTTTCTTTCGTCCTTCGTTGCTCTTTTCAGAAACGGCTGCACCCGAGCAACGCCGAGCGATGTACATCGAACCGCTTGAAGATCGGCGCTTGCTCGCCTGGGACATGACGTTGAACGCGACGGCCACCGTGAACGTCTCGTCGAGCACGGTTGGCGGCGTGACGACGTTTGCCGCGACGGGAACCGGGGCCAACCTCGATTGGAATGATGTCCAAACGGCGCTGGCTGCGGGCAACAGCGTGGTGATCGACAGCGGTTCGACCGGAACCGGGTCCGGAAACATCACGGATCAAACAGGCGCTAACTTCACGGGACTTCCCGGCAACTTGAGTCTGACGATCGAGAGCGGCACGGGAACGAACCTGGTCGGTGATATTTCAATCGAAGGCATCTTTCTCGACAGCGCTTCGTCCTCGATCGTAGTCGACGCCAACGGCAGCGTCTCGACCGGTCTTTTAAGCGGAGGAACGTTAGCCAGTCCCGCGCCGCTGGCGAGCGCCAACATCACAGCCGGAGGTTCGATCAGCGCTCAGACGTCTCCGTTGCCCGGGCCGATCTCCGCCGTCAACGTGAACTTGTCAGCCGTTACCGGCATTGGCGCCTCGGGCAACGACCTGCCCATCAGCGCGACCAACCTGACCAGCGACACCTCAAGCGGCAACGGCAATCAGTTCCTGAGCGCCACTGGCGCCGTCAACCTGAACGCGGCCAACGCCCTCAATGCCGGCAACGGCACAATCACGCTCGATGGCGGCACGTTTCAAATCCAGGCTGCTGCAGGCGGCAACGCGATCGCCGATACCAGCTCTCTCACAGTCAACAGCCCCGCCGCGCTCGATCTTGCTGGAAACAGCGAATCGATCGATGGCCTAAGCGGCAACGGCACAGTCACCAGCAGCGTGGCGGGCCCCGAAACGCTTACTGTCGGCGCCAACGGCGGCGGCGGGTCGTTCAATGGCCTGATTCAAAATGGCGCCGGTACGGTGCAATTGACGAAAACAGGCGCCGGCACTGAGGTGTTCTCGAGCAACAACACCTACGGCGGCGTCACGCTGGTCAATGGCGGAGTGCTCAACATTCAAAGCGGCGGCGCCCTCGGTTCGACCTCGGCGGGCACGACGGTCGCCGCAGGCGCCGCGTTGCAGATTCAAGGCGGCATCAGCGTCGGGGAGCCGCTTACGTTGAACGGCAACGGCGTCAGCAACGACGGCGCCTTGCGCAACATGGCCACCAACAATTTCTGGAGCGGCACCATCACGCTGGCGAGCGACTCGACGATCGGCGGTACGAGCGGCGTCGGTAACGAGTTGGTCCTCTTCAATTCGATTGGCCAAAGCGGCGGCGCACGATCGCTCGATGTGGTCGGACCGATCTCCCTCGTGATGCAAGGCGGAGCGAACGCGTATACCGGCACGACGACGGTGGTGTCTGCCAGCTTGCGGCTGCGCGGGACGCAAATTCAGGGACCGATGGTGATCGGCGACGGCGTCAACGGCGGCTCCGTTGTGCTCGATGCGTCGAACCAGATCAACGACGCTTCGAGCGTAACCGTCAATGGCGACGGCAGTCTTATCCTTGGGGCGTCTGGCTCGGTGAGCGAGACGATCGACCGACTGATCGGCTCCGGCACGGTCACTGGCGCCGGGACTCCCGGGGCCGATAGTCTGACGATTGGCGCCAACGGCGGCAGCGCTACGTTCTCCGGTTTGATCCAAAACGGAGCCGCGACCACCACGCTGTCGATCACCAAGATCGGCGGCGGCGCCGAGATCTTGACGGGCGCCAACACCTACAGCGGCGGAACGACAGTCAACGCAGGCACGTTGCTGGTCAACAACATCGCCGGCTCCGGAACCGGAAGCGGGACGGTCAATGTCAACAACAACGCCGCCTTGGGCGGCACGGGCGTCATTAGCGGCCCCGTCAACCTCAACAACACGGCGCACCTCGCTCCAGGCGCAGGCGCGGGAATTCTCGGCACGGGCAGCGTCGCCTTCGGCGGCGGAACGAACTTCGACGTCGATATCAACGGCCCGTCGGTCGGCGTCCAATACGATCAGCTCGTCGTCACGGGGAGCGCGGCCCTTGGCGGCGCCAATTTGAGTCTGACCGGCGCCTATACTCCCGTCGCCGGCGACTCGTTTACCATCTTGCAGACGAGCGCGGGCGTCACGCCGGCTTTCAGCGGTCTGCCGCAGGGCGCCGTCCTATTCTTCAACCTCCAGCCGCTCGCCATCGATTACACGGCCAACGGCAACAAAAACGTCGTGCTCTCGTACGACTCGACTCCCACGATCGAAGGCGGCGTCGGCGCGGATGACTTTACCGTCTCGCTCGACGGCTCGGGCAACGTCGTGGTGAAGGACGGCGCCACGACCGTCATGGTCACGCCTCAGTCGAGCTTGAGCGGACTGATCGTTAACGGCAACGGCGGCGCCAATACACTCACGGTTGACGAGAGCAATGGCATCCTCAACATCCCGGTCACCTTCAACGGCGGCGGGACCGGCAGCTTAACCGTGACCGGTTACAGCGGGGTTCAAGTCACCGACACGTACACTTCGACCGGTCCGGGCCATAGCGGCACGGTGCAGATCGGCGCCGGCGGTTTGATTAGCTACACGGGCCTGGCCCCGCTGACGCTGAGTGGCACGGCGTCGGATCTGATAATCGACCTTTCACAGACCGGCGTCGCCAACAGCGTCGTCGTGGCCGACGACGGTTCGGCGGCCGATCCCGACGCAACCAACAACGCCAATACTTCTGCGATCTACAGCACCACCAACGCCTTTGAATACACGCAGTTCACCAACCCGACGAACAGTCTGACCGTCGATCTGGGCAACAGCGGCGATACGATCGCCGTGCAGAGCATGGACGCGGCTTTCGCTCCTGCGGGCGCCGCGCCATTCACGATCAACGGCGGCAGCGGCGGCGACACGTATAACGTGCTAGCGACGCAGGACGTCGGCGGCGGCGGGTACGGCTCGCTCGACATCACGGCAGGCGGCGGCAACGACACGTTCAACGTCTCGAGCAACGCGCCTACGAATACCGGAAACCTGTCGGCGATCGTAAGCACGCTGAACATCGACGGCGGCGCGGGCGCCAATACGCTTAACGTCAGCGAAAGCGGCAGCGGCTCCCCCGATACTGTGCTGGTGACGAGCAGCCAGATCGCAAGCGCGATCACGCCGTTCACCATCAATTACTTGGCCACCGGCGGAACCTTCGGCGGCGGCGTGAATCTTTCTACGGGTTCGGCCGACGACACGATCAATGTCCAAAGCACGCTGGCCGGCGGCACGACGACGATCAACACGGGCAACGGCAACGACACGATCAACGTCAGCGGGCCGCTCAGCGGCGCCGTGAGCATCCTCGGCGGCAGCCAGACGACCGCCGACGTGTTGAATTACGACGCAGGAGGGCAGGACGTCACGCTTTCGGCCAACTCAATCATCGCCGGCGCCGGGCAGGCGCTCGTCTTCTCCGGCATTGAACAAGTGAATATCACGAACGTCGGCGGAGTCACCGTGTTGGGCGACGGCAACGCCAACACGCTGACGTTGACTCGCACCGGCGCTACGACCGACGCTTACCAACTCGATAGCGCCGCGCCCGTCTCGCTCGACGGCGCCACGTCGTTCACGTTCTTCGGCCTCGGCGGCGCCGACCACATGCAGATCAACGAGACGGCCGCCGGTTTGCCGCAGTTCACCGGCACGGCGCAGTTCTCGCATACCAACAGCGCGTTCGCCGCCAGCAGCCTGGCGCCGGGCAACGTGGGCATCGACTTCTCGGGCGTCGCGACCGCCTCGCTCGGCGTCAACTTCTTAAATTCGCACGACGTCACCTACTTCGACGACAACGCCTCGTCCAGCAAGAGCGGCGTAGTCAACGTCGCCGGCCAGTTCACGCTGTCGTTCGACGGCATGGCGCCGGTGAATTTCACGGGCGCCGGCGGCACGTTGACGGTTAACACACTGGCCGATCCGACGAACACGAATTTGACGGTGGCCGACGACGGCACGCCGGGCGACGGCGTTTCGCAGATCACCGGCGACGGCGGTTTCGAGACCACGACCTTCAGCGGCTTCAACAACCTGGTCGTGCAAGGCCTGAACGCCGTGGGCGAGATGATCACGCTCGCCGGACTCGATTCCGCGACGACCCTCTCGAACGTCACACTGCAAGGCGGCGCCGGCTTCGACATCATCAATGTTCAGAGCTTGCCGGCCACGGTGGCCGCCGCGCTGTTGGGCGGCGGAGGCGGCAATAACTTCAAATTCGACAACGTTTCGCACAACCTGCAACAGATCGCCGGCCCGGTTGTCGTGTCGCCCGCCGGAGACGTCGGCGCCGTCGGCAACGCGCTGTTCTTGTACGACTACGGAGATGCGACTTCGCGCACGGTGCAAGTCACTTCCTCCACGATCGAGGGCATTACGGGTTTTGCGGGCGGACCGGATGTCACCTACGGCGCCGGCAGCCCAATGAACTCGGTTTCCATCCTCGGCGGCGGAGGAGGCAACACGTTCAACGTGCAAAGCACGCGCGCCGGCACGAGCTATTACGTGAACAGCGGAGCGGGCGATGACACGGTCAACGTGTCGAGCACCGCGCCCGCGGTCAACGGCAACGGCACGCTGACCGGCGACTTGAACGGCATCCAAGGCGAATTAGACCTCGTCAGCGGCATTGGAAACGACACGCTCAACGTTTCCGACTACGGCGGCGCGGGACGAAACTACACGGTCGCCAGCCCGGGCGCCGGCGTCACGCAGATCTCGGCCAGCAGCGTCGCCAACATCGTTTACAACTTCGCCGGCGGCTCCCAGCTCGAACATTTCAACCTCGTCGGCGCCTCGGCGGGCGGCAATACGTACAACATCCTGAACACGACCGCGACGGTCAGCAACGTCGTCAGCGATGGCGACGCCAGCGCGAGCGGCAATTCGACGTTCAACATCCAGGCCGACCAACTGCAAGCGGGCGCCTCGAACTCGTTCAACGGTTTCGCGGGCGACGACACTTTCAATCTCAACTTCGCCGCGGGCGCCACGGTTCCTTCGGCGCCCGGCACGACGCTTTCGATCGACGGCGGCGGCCTGGCCACGGGCAACGACCGAGTCAATGTGAACGCGAACCAGGCGGGCGACGGATTCCGTAATGTCCAAATCAATTACGGGGCCGGAAACGCCGTAGCCCTGGGCGGCCTCGGAACTGCGTCGGTCATTCAGGTCAACGGCACGCGGCAAGTGAATTACTACGGCGACTCGGCCGGCGACGATCAGTTGCAAATCACCACGCCCGCGACCGGCGCCCACACGCTCTCGGTTACGCCCATATCGGCGAACTCGGCCGACGTGTTCCTCGACGGATCGCCGCTCTTGGCCGGCACAGCGACGGCGACCAACAACCCGGGCGTCGCGGGCGGCGGCGCCGGGCCCGACCTGTTCGTCGGCGGACTCGATCAATTCCTGTTCAACGTCATCGGCGGCTCGAGCGGTCCGGGCATTGTCAACAAGTTGATCGTCAACGCGCCGACCGAAAACCTCAATGGCGCTTCGACCACGTCGGCCTGGGGCGGCAACGCTTTTGGCAGCCTGCCTTCGATTCAACCGGCGGGCAGTGCCTTCAATGACATCAACGTCAGCGACTCGTTGATCGATGTCTTCAACAACTCGCTCGGCGATTTGTTGAACGTGAACATCGGCCCAGGCGGCTTCGTGCCGGCCGGCGTGTTCCCGGCCCCGGCGACCGTGATCGTCAACAGCGGCGATCAGTCGGGCACGTGCGGCTGCGGCATTGCCGACGACATTTTTGTCTCGCTCTCTCCCGTCGTTCATTTCCAAGTGAACGGCGGCACGCCGCCGACCTCGGCCGCGCCCAATGGCGATCAGTTGAATGTCTTCACGCCGAACGACGTGGAAATCTGGAGCGACGCCGCCACTCCGCCGAACGTCAGCATCGGCAGCAGCGGCCTGCTGCCGGTGACCTATAGCTCGATCGAGCGCTTGCAGCTGTTCTCGGGCAATGGCATCGCCAACGTCTACGGCGATAACAA
>DASZUP010000693.1:0-22649 GCA_035547635.1 Pirellulales bacterium | reverse complement strand
CTTGGCCTCGACATAGTGCAACCGTCCGGCGCCGAACAAGTAAGGGCGGTAGGCAATGCGGCTGCCAGGCGCCTCGATCTGCACCGGCCAGAACGCCTCAGGCGTTTCCGGCGGCAAAAGAGGCCGGGCGTTCAATGTTCTACTCGGCGTCCCCTGTTGCGCCGTCTCGGTAGCAGGCGTCGGCGGTTGGAAAACCGCCCGTCGTTCGTCCATCAACAACTTGATCTGGTCGCGAGTCATTGGTCCGCGCAGGTACGATAACGTCCAGCGCGTCTGAAACACGACCGGTTCGTCTTCGTGGACGTTATTCATTAGAAAAACTCGGCTGCCGAGGGCAGACAACGTCGCAGCAGCGCGTTGACGGTCGAAACGCGCGCCTGCAGCGGCCGAGGCGCCTTCCAGTCCGTCCAGCACCCGGACCTGATCTCGCTCCGTCTGCAGCCGGCCGAGAAACCACGTTCCCGCGTTAGAAAGTCCCTTGTAGTCCAAGTCGACGGGATTCTGCGTGGCCAACACGATTCCCACGCCGAACGCGCGGGCCTGCTTGAGCAGCGTGAGCATAGGCGTCTTCGACGGCGGATTGGCCGAGGGGGGGAAGTAGCCGAAGATTTCGTCCATGTACAGGATCGCCCGCAAGCTGGACGTGCCCGACTGCGTTCTCGTCCAGGCCAGCATTTCGTTCAGCAGGATGGTCACGAAGAACATGCGTTCGGCGTCGGATAGATGGGCGATCGAGATCACCGACAGCCGCGGTTTGCCCTCGCTCGTATAGAGCAACTTACCGATGTCGAGCGGCTCGCCTTCCATCCAGCCGGAAAAGCCGGGCGATGCCAACAGATTGTTCAGCCGCAGCGCTAACTCGAAGCGTTCTTTCGCTGGAAAGAAGGTCTCCAGGTCGACGACGCCGATATTGTCGATCGGCGGCGATTGAATCTCGCGGATCAAGGCGGGCATGCTCAACTCTTCGCCCGCGCGCCAGGCGCGTTCGAACAGGCTAGACAGCAGAATATGCTCGCGGCTGGCTAAAGGGTCGGCATCGATTCCGAGCAAGGCGAGCAAGCCTGAGACGGCCGCGGCAATGCGCTCGCGAAACGCGTCGGCGTCGTCGAGGATCGCCTGCGGCGGAGTAGCGAACGACCGCAGCACGGTCAGCGGCAAGCCGATGCTGGCGCCGGGCGTGTAAACGGCCAGATCAACCGCCTTGCGAAAGCGCGCGATGCGGGCGCCGCTCTGTCCCCATTCGGCCAGCCCCTGCCGCCAGCGTTCGGCCGTATCCGCGGCGAGTTCGTCGGCCGTCTTTCCGCTGCGCTGGATCTCGCCCGGGTCCAGCCAAGGCTGAAAGTCGGCCGGTTGCAACTCGGGAAACGTAAGCAGCAGATTCGCCAGATCGCCCTTGGGGTCGATCGCGATGGCGGGTATGCCGTCGATAGCGGCCTCTTCCAGCAGCGTCAGGCATAAGCCCGTTTTGCCGCTGCCCGTCATTCCCACGCAGACGGCGTGCGTGGTCAGGTCTCGCGAACTATAGAGGAGCAACTCGGGATTCGCCCGGCGCTCGGCAACATCGTAGGTGCGTCCCAGATAGAACGCTGCCAACTTCTCGAAGTCTTCCATTGCGACCCCTCGCCGACGCAGCTAGCCGAATGACTCGAACCGACGATTCAATTCTAGCTCGCATGAGTCGTCTTACGTAGCCATGTCAAAAGTCTCGCGACTTCTGCTGCTACTGGCAACGACTCACTTGCCGGTCACAATTTGCACCCGGGCCGCGGAATCGGGCAGGTCGACCAGCTCAATGCGCAGTCCGTCGCTGCGCGACGTGCGATCGACGCCCAGGATAAGCGAATGCCGGCCGATCGAAAGATCGAGTCTTAGTTCGTCCGCCAGTTCGATTGCACGGTCGTCCAGCCACGCGCTCAGCCCTTGCGTCGAGTTCAAATGCAACAGCGCCGGTCCGGCTGTCGTCACGTCGAACTGGCAGCAGACGTAAGTTTGGCGGTTCGCGCCGCCGGCTGCCAGCGCCGTCAGCGGCAACACGCCCGAGACCTGGCTGTAGACGGGCTGCCAGGGGGCCGCATCGTCGGGCGCCCGAGCCGGCGGCAGTGCGACGGTTTGCCAGCGCCGGACGACGCGTGCATTGCCGATCGAATAGGGCCCGACCTTACCCAACTCGGACAAGAACCGCACCAGATCGACCAGTTCCTGGTGCGTCAAAGAGTCGGCCAATCCGGCCGGCATCAGCGACGCGCCGGGCGCCTGCTCATCGATCGCATCGAGCGGAATCGACAGCTCGCGGTCGTCCGAGTTCCGGAGAATCAGCTCCTTGTCGGTCTGGCGGATCTTGATACCCGTGATGATCTGACCTTCGTCGGTTGCGACGACCAGCGAATGGTAGTTTTCTTTGACCGCCTTATTGGGCAAAAGAATGGACTCGACCAGATAGTCGACTTGCGCGCTGGCGCCGATGCTGACCAGGTCGGGGCCAACCTGGCCGCCGGCGCCGCCGATGGCGTGGCACTTCATGCAGCCCTGCTCCTGACGGCGAAAGATCGTTTCGCCGCGGGCCGCATCGCCGGACTTGCGGACTTCCGCGACGAAATCGGCCAATTGCTCCGCCGTCAACATGGGCGCGGCCCCGGTCAATCCGCCCGCTTTCCGTAGCGCGTCGACCAGCGCTTCCTCGTTTCTCGCTGAATCTCGAGCCGCGCGCACGGCGAGCTTGGCCGCGTCGGCGGGGATCTTGCGATTGGCGAGCGCGGCGATCAACGCCGCCGGGCCCGCCTTGCGTTGCAAGAAGGCGTGGATCACCGGCGCCGGATCCCATCCCGCCGGGCCCTCGCTCAGCAGTTCGACGGCCTTAATGCCTGCGGCGGGCGGGTCTACGCCCGCCAGAACTTCTACGCCAATCATTCTTGTCGCCGCGGGCCGGGACGGATCGCACAAGCGGTCCAGCGTGTTGCGGCTGGCCTCTCCGCCGATTTGCGCCAAAGCGTGCGCCGCCGCATTCCGCACGGCGTCGGTCGCGTCATCCGCCAACGCCAGAGTCGCCAGGTTGGGAAGCAGTTGCTCAAGCCGCCAGGCGCCGACGGCCTCGCATGCCGCGATGCGCAATGCCCTGTCCGGAGCGTTCAGTAGACTGCCGACGCGAGCCAGGTCTCCCTGCGGCCGCACTTTGCGCTGACGCGCTGCTTTTGCCAACGCCGATAGCAAGATGGCTTGCCGCGCTGCGGGCGTCTCGCTGCGCAAGGCGAGGTCAAAGACCAGCGACAAATCATCCGGATCGCCAAGCGAGGCGATCAACGTCAGCACGCTTTCCTCGCGTTGAGGCGGCACCTTGCCGGCTTGCAGCAAGGAGATGAGCGGCGGCACGACGGCGGGCGAATCGACTGCTTTCAGAGCGAATTCCAAAGCGGCTGCGTTTCCGCCGGCGTCGAACTTGCCCGCTTGCAGGGCAGGCAGCCAGTGGGGCGCCAATTCTCGCGAAGTCAGCCAGAGGGCGAAATCCAGGTTGGCGTCGATCGGCCGCTCCAGGGCCTTCAGCGCCGTCTCCATCGCCGCGGCCGAGTGCAATTGGCTTAGTGCTCGCACCGCTTCCAGCCGGACGCGAGGGTGATCGTCGGCAATGCGCTCTGCCAATAACTCCAAGGGCCGCGGCAGGCGATCGCGCCAATGATAGACCACGCGCGTGGCCGCGGCGCGCACGCGATGGTCTTGCGACCGCAACAGCGAGTAGAGCAACCGCGGTTCAACCACGTCAATCGACTGATACGTCCACAAAGCCTCCAGCCGATGATGCTCGGTCTCCGGCTGCGATGCATCGAGCCGGGCGATCCAATCGGCCAACTGCGGCAGGATTTCCACGCCGCGTTCTTTCAGCACGCGTTTTGCCTGGCGCCGCGTGTATTCTTCAGGCGCCTTAAGCGCTTCCAAGAGCGCTTCCGTCGAAGCGCCGACCAGCTTCGGACGCTCCACCAGCGGGCGGCCCTTGGCCGTCACGCGCCAGATGCGGCCGTGAACGTGGTCGCGGCGCGGATCGCGGAAGTCGACTTCTCCATGTTGAATGATCGGGTTGTACCAGTCGGCGATATAGATGGCGCCGTCGGGCCCCATCTGGACGTCGATCGGCCGACACGCCACGTGGGTGGTCTTGATCAACTCTTGCTGCTCTCGCGACGCGTAGCCCGAACCGTCCTCGGAAAGCACGAAACGGCAGACGCGATGGGCGCGGAAGTCGTTGGTCAGCGCATTGCCTTGCCAGTCGTCGGGCAGATGGCGGCCGCTGACCAGTTCCAGTCCGCAGTGCTTGGGACTGCCGGGATTAAGACCCTTGAGAATCCGCTTGGCGCCCGGCGCCGTGACGAACGTGGCGCCCGGAAAGACGTAGTTGATCCCTTCGCCGTAGGCTCCGTCCGTTGCAAACGACTGGCCCCAATGGTCGACATGATGCCCCCACGGGTTGACGAATCCGCGGCAGAAGACTTCCAACTGCATGGTTTCCGGACGGAACTGCCAGATGCCGCCTCCGCCCAGGCGCCGCACGCCCCACGGCGTTTCGATGTGACTATGGATATAAATCGACTGGTTGAAATACAGCATTCCGTCGTGCCCCCAGCGGAACGTGTGCAGAATGTGGTGCGTGTCTTCCGTGCCGAAGCCGGAGAGCATCACGCGGCGTCGATCGGCCTTGCCGTCGCCGTCCGTGTCGGCCAGGTGAACCAGCTCAGTGCTGTTGGCCACGTAGGCGCCGCCGTCGCCGGGTTCCACGGCAGTGGGAATCAACAGCCCCTCTGCGAAGACGTGCGTCTTGTCGGCCTTGCCGTCCCCGTCGGCGTCCTCCAGCACGACAATTCGGTCATTGGCCTTTTGGCCCGGCAGGATCTGGGGATAGATTTCCGAACTGGCTACCCACAGCCGGCCGGCCGGGTCGAAATTCATCTGAATCGGCTTGGCCAGCAGAGGATCGGCCGCGAACAAGTTGACTTCGAAGCCGTCGGCAATCTGAAACGATTTGCGCTCGAGCTCCGGATCGGGCGGCGGGATGTCCGTTAACTCACGCTGGGCGAAGGCAGTCGCACACCAGGACAGCGCGGCCAGGAATAGAACGCATCGGCTAAGTATTGCCATGTCCCTCAATCTCGTTCCGTGTTTCTGCAGATAGCCTGAAGACGAGCCGCTTTCCGAACTCGCGGCCGACTTAGTTGTTCTTGATGAATTCGCAGGCATGCGTCGCGGGAGTTTTCAACTTGCGGATCAACTCCTCTTCGGCGGCGATGAGCGGATCAAACTGGACGATCTCCTTGGCGTTCTGCCCCTGCTCGTGCTTACGGAAACCGAACAGGTATGTCACGTTTTGCGGCCGCCAGCGGTGAAAATAGAGCTTGTTTTTGCGAATGATCGCCTGCCGCAGTTGTTCCGCTTGTGCATCATCCGGCGCACTCTTGATCGCAACGCCCTTGGCCCACTGTTCGGCCGAGGCGCTCGCCGCGAGTTTGCCGTCGATCATCAACTTGTAAACTCCTTGTTCGAGGCCTTGCACGATAATCGTCCGAGCAGCAGCCGGTCTCGGCGCCGATGCGACTGCAGCGGGCGGCGGCGCCATAAGATTCCCCCTTTGGAATCGAAGCGGATTGGCGGAGGTAGCGTCTTTTATGCTGAATTCCGTCTCAGCGGGCTGCACCGGAAGTCCCAGCCCCTTGGCCAGTGCCTCCGCAGTGCGCCAATAGCCGTACGCCGTGAGGTGGACGCCGTTATCCGTCAAATGCTCGCCGGGCTGGAGATTCAGCTCGCCGAACAGAGTGAACAAGTCGACGAAGCCATAACTTCTCCGTTCCGCCGCTTCTCTCAGCGCGTCGCGGTAGGCGGCCAGGCCGCGGTTGTACGATTCTGGATCGGGTAGCGGCGGTCCCAGTTTTTCGTGCGGCGGCGGCGAGATCAAACAAATGCGGGCCTTCGTGGCGTCGAGCATGTCAAGCAGCGCGTCGAGCCCGTTGCGAAAGCGAGACAAGCCGGCTGCGCCTTCAAACGCCTCGTTGGCGCCGTAGTTCGCGAAGATCACCGTCGGCTTGAGCGCTTCGACCAGTTCCTGCATCTCCCGAAAGCCGTCGGCCGGCGTGCCGAAGCCGCCGCGGGCATCGGCAAACACGGTATCGCCGCTCCAGCCAAGATTCCGAAATACGATGTTCTTCTCGGCATTGCGGGCCGTGAGCATGGTCTCCCAATACCCATAGTTCTGCTCTCGCTCGATGAGCGTGCCGCCCAGCAGCACCACGCGATCGCCATCGCGTAACTCAAATTCCGCAGCTTGTACCGCGTAGATCTGGGTCCCAAAGAAGCCGAGTCCCGAAAGACCGAAAAGCAAAACCATCACCGCTCGATACATCGACAACCTCGTTTTTTTGCTCGACAGAAGGCGAACGCGACTTGGCCCGCATCCTCATACGGTTGCAACTGAGAAAACCTGGCGCTTTCGGCGCGTCGCCATGCGGCCCACGACCGAAATACCGCTCTGACGGCGCATTGCGTGGTTTTCTGCGTGTTGCGCCAATCGCTCGTTTCGCGCTACTCGGCGGGGAAAAAGAAAAGGGCGGGCAGGCAGGCGCGAGCCGGTTCTTGACTTCGCGCAGATTCATGCCCGCGGGGCAGGTCAGTTCGTCGGTTCGGGCCATTTCAAATGTTGGTGCAAAAAGGCGAACGTGCCGACGGCGTGGATCGAGTGCGGACCGTCGAAAAACTCGATGGTCGTCCGCTCGGGAATCTTTAAGTCGACGTACAGCAGCCGCACCTTGGCGTATTCATAGGCCACCCATTCGTCGGGCGCCACGCCATCGCGATGCCCGCGCTCTACCATGAAAGGCCGCGGAGCAATCAGCCCCGCCATTTCAGCATAATTGAAGGTGTTGCCGAGGTCGAACTCGAACATTTCGTACTCGCCCGTTCCCATGTAACTGTACCGGGCGCGCGTCGAAACGTTCTTCCAGATCCATTCGTCGAAGTCCGCCGAGCAAATCGACAGGCAATAGCCTTTTACCAACGCGGGGATCCGCATCGCCGACTTGCCGCCGTACGAAAGACCGTAAAAGCCGATCCGCTCCGGATCGACCATCGGCAGCGAGGCCAGCCAGTTCACGGTCTGCTGGTGCTGCGGTACGATCGTCGAAAAGAGCGTCTTCTTGAGCGGGTTGCTCTTGCGCTGCAGAGTGCGGAAGCGATCGGTGAAGATGTACGGGTTCTGCGGTGCATAGGCAATGAAGCCTCGTTCCGCCAGCCGCAGAGCATACTGACTGTATGCCGGATGGTTGACCTTGGGATCAGCCACGTCCTGCGGCCGTCCTTCCAGGCCGTGCTGGCAAACCACCACGGGACGACGCTCGCCTGGTTTCAGATCTTTCGGCAGCAGCAGGATGCCGTAAGCAAAGACGTCGGGAAAGACGTCCATCACGACGTCGTAACCGACGTATTTCGGCTCGTCGTAGATCTTGCGGGTCCGAACGTTGGGCTTCAGCAGCGGACGGTCGAATCGACCAATGACTTCGTTGTAAAAGTTCTCGCGGTACGGCTCGGACGAGGCCTGCCACTTCTCGACGGACCGGCTGGAGCGATCGGCTTTCGACCAGAAATCTCGGCGCGTGTACTCGCTCTCGTGCATCAGCGCCTGCGTGTAGTCGGTTAGTTCGTCGAATTGCCGCTTGAGCCGCGTTTGCGCGTCGAACTCGCCGCGCAGATTGACGGGCGAACCGGCCGCAGGAGCCAGCTTTCCGCCGCAGGCCTTCAGGAATGCTTCCAGCGTCTTCGCACTGCCTGGCAGACCGCTGCCATCGCCGCTGACGACCAATTCAAGCGGGGCGGCCGGCTGCAAGCCCTTCGTCAACGCTCGCGCGCGCTCGAGCTCGCGCTTGACCTCGGCCACATCTGGCGTGCGGAGCCGACCAGGCGCCGCGCCGCTGCGGCCGTTGCCAACCGGCGGAGGGCCAGAAACATCGGGCACGCGGGCGGCCTCGACAATCAGCGTTCGCGGGGCGATCAGGCTGGCCAGCTCTGCGTCGCCGAATTCGTAGAGCAGTGCGAACACATTGCGGTAGATCGGCTCTTGCCAGACGTCTTCGCGCGGTTCGAAGTACCCGCTGACGCAGGCGACGTCAATACTAGGATCCAGCGCCGCGGCGTTCAGAGCCAGCAGGCCGCCTTCCGCGTATCCCATCACGCCGATCACAGGGTCATTCTTGCCGGCCTCGGCGGCGAACCAGTCGACCGCGGCGAGGACCTTTTGCACTTCGTAGCCGATCACATGCCGGCCCATCTCGTAGGCCTGGCGATAGATGAACTCGCGATGCGGCTGGTTCGTCGGCCGCGCGCCGCCGGCGGCGATTGAATAGGTATCTGCCCGGTCGATCAAGGTTGGAATCACTACCCGGCAACCGCTTTCCGCCAGGCGGCGGCCAAATTGAGCATCCGGCTCGATGCCAGGCGCCAGGCCGGCCAGCATCTCGGGGGTCTGATCGGCGTCGGGAACGGCGACCACATCGGCCAGCGGTTTCCTGCCGACCGGCCGCAGCAGCAAGCCTTCTCCATGGATGCCCAGCAAGACGGGCCACCGGACAGCCAGCACTTCATAGCCTTCGCCACGGCCGACCAGTGCCGGTCGGCTCGTGGTGGCGATCAGTTCCATGCCCGTCGGAGCCAGCCGGGCGTCGGCGGCGCCCAGAATTTTGGCCAGCCGGGCTCGATTCGGCGCGACCGATTTTTGGTAGTTGGCGGCCGACGAGGTATCGCGGCGCCATAGCCCGGACCGTCCCTCGGTCGACGCGGCGATTTCGTTCAGCAGAAACTTGTCGATTCCAGCCACCATGGCATCGGCGAGATCCCCCTCCATTTCCAGGGCTTCAGTACCCGGCAGCGGCTCAGCCCTGGCAATGTCTATTTTGCCGGCCAGCGCCGCGCAAATCACAATGAAGGCGGCAAGGGCGCCGCGCACGGCGCTTGCATTGGCAATCCGAGATAAGCGCACAGGCGTTACGGACCTACGACGGCGGCAGGGCATGAGGAGCTTCTCCCAGGGCAGGAAGGATTGACGGCGGATTCCGGGGCGGGGCCAAGGGGCATGCGGCAAGCGCATGCCAAGGCCATTTGGATGCGGCTCATGCCCCGGCAGCGGCTATGCCACGTTACCGCCTGGCCGCGGCCGACGCAAACTGTTGCTGGCCGGATGGCGGCAAATTATGATTCAGGTTGATCCTTTGATTTCCGTGAGGAGCCGCCATGTTTGAGGCCGATTCGTTGGACCGCCGCAACTTTCTAAAGACTGCCGGCCTGGCCGTGGCCGCCGCGCAACTGACGCCAGGCGGTTCCGCCCGCGCCGAAGAAACGCCCAAAATGATGAAAAAGGCCGTCAAGTGGGGCATGATCCAACTGGACGGTTCTATTCTCGACAAATTCAAGCTGCTCAAGCAACTTGGCTTCGACGGCGTGGAATTGAACGCCCCGAGCAACCTGAACAAGGATGAGGTGCTCAAGGCGCGAGACGAGACCGGCCTGCCGATTCATGGCGTCGTCGACTCCGCTCACTGGCGAGATACGCTGTCGCATCCGGACCCCGAAGTCCGGGCACGCGGCACGGCTGCGTTGGAACAGGCGCTTCGCGATGCCAAGGCTTACGGCGCCACGACGGTACTGCTGGTGCCGGCCGTGGTGAGCAAGGAAGTCTCGTACGCCGACGCCTATACGCGTTCGCAGGCTGAAATCAAAAAGGTGCTGCCGCTGGCGGGCGAATTGGGGATCAAGATTGCGTTGGAGAACGTCTGGAACAACTTCTTGCTTAGCCCGCTGGAAGAAGCCCGCTACATTGACGAGCTGGAATCGCCCCAGGTCGGCGCCTACTTCGACGTCGGCAACGTGTTGCGCTACGGTTGGCCCGAACAGTGGATTCGCGTGCTCGACAAACGCATTATGAAGGTCGACATCAAAGAGTTCAGCACGAAGAAGATGGCCGAAGAGGGGCTTTGGAAGGGCTTTCAGGTCGAACTGCTCGAGGGCGATTGCGATTGGCCGGCCGTCATGGCCGCCCTGCGCGAAGTGGGTTATCAAGGCTGGGGAACGGCCGAGATCCCCGGCGGCGGTCCGGAGCGACTCAAGCAAATTGCCGGCCTGATGGATAAGATCTTCGCCAGTTGAAAATCCTCGCCGGCTGAAAAGCGCGGAGCGGAGCCTGGCGGCAGGGCAAAGCGAGCGACATTCTCCTTGAATGAGGTAGATGACCGCCCGGCAGACGACAGGATGGAGTTTGCTGCTTGAAACCCGTGCGACTTCCGCCGGGTATCTAAGGCATGGGGGCCGGCCGCCCGGCGGTTGTATCACTCGGAAGGCAAGGTTCCCCGGAAGGCGCCCCGTTTGCGCCGTCTCGCAATTTCCCCTCGCCTCAACCGAAACAAGGAATGGATCTCCCTATGCGTGGTTATCTCGCGCCGCTGTTTCTGCTTTTGGCTGTCGCCCAAATGGCGGCGGCCGACGAGCACTCCAGCCCTATAGGCCGCAAGGCGGACGGCTTCTCGCTGAGAGATTTTCGCGGCAAAGTCCATACTCTCGACGAGGCGGCGGACAAAAAGCTGGTCGTCGTTGTGTTCCTGGGCTGCGAGTGCCCGCTGGCCACGTTGTATGCGCCGCGGCTGCAGGAATTGGCTCAGGAGTTTGATTCGCGTGGAGTCGCCTTCTTCGGCATCAATGCCAACAGCCAGGACTCGTTGACGGAGGTGGGGGCGTACGTCCAGGCCCACAAGCTCACATTTCCCGTGCTCAAAGATCCGGGCAATGTTGTGGCGGATCAGATGGGCGCCGTGCGAACGCCGGAAGCCTTCGTTCTCGACCAGGACCGCATCGTTCGCTACTGGGGCCGTATTGACGACCAGTACCTCGTAGGACGCCAACGCCCGGCGGCGACCCGGGAAGACTTGAAGCAGGCTCTGGAAGAACTGCTGGCCGGCAATCCGGTCAGCATGCCCGAGGCGCAAGCCGTTGGCTGCTACATCGGGCGCATTCCGAAACGCAAGCCGCACGGAGAGGCGACCTATTCGAACCAGATTGCGCGGCTGCTGCAACAGCGATGCGTGGAATGCCACCGGCCGGGCGAGATCGCGCCGTTTCCGCTGACCAGCTACGAGGAAGTTGTTGGCTGGGGCGAGACGATTCGCGAAGTGATCGACCAGGGACGCATGCCGCCCTGGTTTGCCAGCCCAGAGCACGGCAAGTTCGCCAACGATGCGCGGCTGAGCGACGCCGAACGACAACTGATTTATGATTGGCTCGACGCGGGCAGTCCGGAAGGCGACCCGGCCCGGCTTCCCAAGCCCCGCGACTTTACGGTCGGCTGGCAAATCCCCGAGCCCGACCAGGTGCTTTACATCCGCGAGGAACCTTACGACGTACCGGCCGAAGGCGTGGTGGCTTATCAATACTTCATGGTCGATCCAGGCTTCACGGAAGATCGCTGGATCAAAGCAGCCGAGGCGCGGCCGGACAACCGCAACGTGGTGCACCATATTGTGGCGATTTTCGTGCCGCCCGGCGCCAAGTTGCGCGGCGGCGCCCGCGGGGCTATGATCGGCTATGCGCCGGGCATGCCTCCCAATCGCTTTCCTGAAGGGGCGGCGATGTTCGTGCCGGCCGGCTCGCGAATTCTGTTTCAAGTCCACTACACGCCGAACGGCTCTCCGCAGAAGGACCGGAGTTGCATTGGCCTGGTGTATGCCGACCCCTCCGAGGTCAAAGCGAAGATTGGCGGCGGGATGGCGCCCAATCGCTTGTTCGAGATTCCGCCCGGCGCCGGCAATTACGAAGTGACTTCGAAACATCGCTTCAAGGAAGACGTGCGTCTGGTCAACATGACCCCGCACATGCACCTGCGCGGCAAGTCGTTCCGCTACGAAGCCGAGTACCCTGACGGTCGAAGAGAAATCCTGCTCGACATTCCCCGTTACGATTTCAACTGGCAATTGCGTTACCAGTTGGCCGAGCCGAAGCTGCTGCCCAAAGGGACGACGCTGCGATGTACGGCCCATTTTGACAACTCGGCCGACAACGTAGCCAACCCTGATCCGACGAAAGCCGTGCGTTGGGGCGATCAGACCTGGGAAGAAATGATGATCGGATACTTCAGCACGTTGCCGGTCGAGGAGGCGGATTCCTCCGCGGCAGCGAACTCGCCGGACGAACCGGCCGCCGAATAGCCGCTGCCGGCCGAAGTTTGCTGGCCGGAATGCAATTCGCGAAACAAGGCAGAACCGCCTTCCGAGTCTACTGGAGGCCGGAATTGCTGCAACGGCCGGCGCAAGCTACAAACGTTCGCGCCACGCAGAAGCCTGTCCGCCGCGGTCTCGCAGAGGGCGAATGCCGCGGCGGCTTTTTTCATGCGCCGCAGAATAGATTGCGCGCGGGGGCCCTCGTCGAGATGCGGCTGAACGATTAGAATTCTTCGCGGCGGGTTTCCTTTCGGCCGGTTCCCCTGCGGTGCGAACGATCCCGCTTTCAGCAACCCCCACGCTGAAGCGTCAACTACCGGCCGATCCCGTCGAGGGACGATCGTGCCGGCGCGAGCCCCCAACGCCAGCCGGCGACGTGCGCGTCGCAGCCGAGTACCTTGCAGACGGTGCAAATCATGCGACATCCCTTGCTAGCGCCCGACCTGCGCGAATTAATCATCGAGCGGAATGAAGCCGCGCTGCGGGAGTTTTTCGTCGGGCACCACCCGGCCGACGCAGCGGAACTGCTCGATGATTTGCAGCCGTCCGAGGTTCTGTTCGTCCTGAACCTGTTCAACGGCCGCCAGCGGGCCGAGGTTTTCTCTTACCTCGAGCCCGAACTGCAGGACGGCATTGCCGGGTTGACGGACCGGGGGGCCATGGCCACGTTGCTGACGTACATGTCGCACGACGAGCGCGCCGACCTGGTCGGTCGTCTGCCGCACGAACGCCTCGAGCAGATTCTGCCGTTGCTCGCCCACGCGGAACGGGAAGATATCCGCAACCTGGCCGCCTATGACGAAGGCACGGCCGGGGCGGTGATGACCAGCGACTACGCCACCGTGCCGGCGGAAATCACCGCCGCCGCGGCGATCGAGCGGCTGCGGCGCGAGGCGCCCGACCGCGAGACGATCTATTACTGCTACGTCGTTGACGACCAGCGGCGGCTGATCGGTATTGTTTCGTTAAAGGATCTGATCCTGGCGCCCGCCAATCGTCCGGTTTCGGAGTTCATGCAGACCGAGGTGGTTTCCGCCACCGTCGATGAAGACCAGGAGCATGCCGCTTCCAAGTTGATGGAGTATGACCTGATCGCGCTGCCGATTATCGACGCCGGCGGCCGGATGGTCGGCATTGTCACGCACGACGACGTCATCGACGTGATCGTGGACGAGGCGACCGAGGACGTCTACCGGATGGGCGCCGTCGAGCCGTTGATGGACAGTTACCTGCGCACTCCGTTCGCCACCATGTGGGGCAAACGCGGTTTCTGGATGACCATCCTGTTCGTCGGCGGTTTCCTGACCACGACGGCCATGGCGAGATTCGAGGGACTGTATGGCCGGATCGAAGGCCTGCTGCTGTTCCTGCCGCTGATCATCTCGACGGGCGGCAATTGCGGCTCACAATCGGCCACGTTGATCACTCGCGCACTGGCGCTCGGCGAAATCGAGCCGCGCGACTGGTTCCGCGTGCTGTGGCACGAAATTCTGATGGGCGCTTCGCTGGGCTTGATGTTAGGGGCGATCGGCTTTTTGAGAGCCTGGATCACTCCGACCGATCAGCTCAAGGGACTCGATGCGCTGAAGGCGGCGCCGGTCGTCGCCGTCGGCGTCGCCGTGGTGGTCCTGTGCGGAAACCTGGTCGGCGCCCTGCTGCCGCTGGCGCTGAAGCGCATGGGCTTTGACCCGGCCTTGATGTCGAACCCCGTGGTGGCCAGTCTCGTCGATGTGACGGGTATTGTCTGCTACTTCACGATCGCCCAGATGATGCTGGCTTAAGAACGGACGAGTGACAACTTCCTCATCCCATTCTCTCTCCCTCTGGAAGAGACAGGGTGAAGGCACGCAAGATTGCAGAAGTTGTCTCTCGTCCGTTGTCTACGTCGCCGAATCGACGATCGACAAGTTGGGCGAGATCTCGGCCAGTTGGCGGCCCAAGTAGCGGACGATCTGCGCGGTGGTGTTGAACTTCAGCGTTTGCGCGGCAATTTCCGACGTGCGCTCATGAGTCAGCCGGGAAGTCAGCTCTTTCATGATCGGAATGAACGCCGGGCTCATGCTGAAGCTGCGCAATCCCAGTCCGAACAGCAGCAGAAAGGCTCGCGGCGCCGCCGCCATCTCGCCGCACAGCGTCAGCGGTTTGCCTGCGGTGCGACAGGTTTGGATGGTCTGAGACAGCACCTCGAGCACCGCCGGGCTGAGCGGCTGGCAGAGGTGGCTGACTTTCGGGTTGTCGCGGTCGGCGGCCATCAGGTACTGCACCAGGTCGTTCGAGCCGATCGAAACGAAGTCGGCCGCGTCCAGCAAATTATCGAGCGCCACCGCCGCGGCGGGCACTTCCAGCATCAAGCCGATCGGCACGTCGCCGAACGGCAGGCCTTCAGCCCGCAGTTGGCGAGCGGCTTTTTTCACCAGCGCGCGCACCTTGCGCATCTCTTCCAGCGTGGTAATCATCGGAAACATCAGCCGGACGTTCTTCTTGGCGCCGCGCGCCGGAGCGGCGGCGCGCAACACGGCCCGGATCTGCGTGATGAAAAACGCGGGATGCTCAAACGAGAGCCGGATGGAACGCCAGCCCATAAACGGGTTGGCTTCGTGCTCCACGCCCAGGTACCGCATCTTCTTGTCGCCGCCGACGTCCAGCGTGCGGAACGTGACGCGGCGATTCGGGCTGGCGGCGATTACGGCCCGGTAGTCTTGAACCTGCTGCTCCTCATCAGGGACGTCGGGATGCGTAAGGAACAAATATTCGGTGCGATACAGTCCCACGCCGCTGGCGCCCATGGCGACGGCCGCCCGTGCGTCAGCCAGGTTGCTGATATTGGCCAGCAATTCCACCTTCTCGCCGTCGGCTGAAACGGCCGGCTGGTCGCGATTCTCGGCCAGGTGATCCTTCAAGTCGACAAAATCCCGCTGCAGCCGGCGATAGGCGCGCCGCGTTTCAACGTCGGGATTGATGAACACGTGGCCTTCCCGGCCATCGACGACGATCGTATCGCCGGCAACGACGTCGCGCAGGACCTCTTCGACTCCGGAAACGCAGGGAATGCCGCGGCTGCGCGCCAAGATGGCCGCATGACTGGTGCGCCCGCCGGCCTGCGTGACGATTCCCGCCACTTCGTGCTTCCCCAGGGTGATCACGTGCGAGGGAACAAGCTCGTTGGCCACCAGCACGACGGGGCCGGCAACGGGCTCGGGAGACGCGGCTTTGGCGGCTGCCTTGTTCCTGCCGGCGGAAGCGGCGCGGTTCAACTCTACGGTCCGCAACTCGCCGAGGTGTTGCGCCACGCGCAAGGCAACGTCGCGCACGTCCGCCAGACGTTCTTTCAGGTACTCGTCAGTCGTGCGCGAAAACAGCTCGGCGTACTCATCGAGCAAACGCCGCAGCGCGGCCTCGGCCGACTGCCGCGAATCGACGATCCACGATCGAACCTTGGCCGTGAATGCCGGGTCGTGCAGGATTGACTCATGCACTTGAAAGATGGCGGCCGCCCGGTCGCCCACCTGGCCGCGCACCTTGTGGTGCAGCGACCTCAAGTCGGCGAGAGCCAACTCTCGCGCCTGGTCGTAGCGGACCAGTTCGGCCATCGCCGCCCGGTCGTCGAGCGGCTCCGCCTCGTGACCTGCGAAGACATCTTGAATGCAGTACGCTTGGGCAATGGCCACGCCGGGCGAGACTGCCAGGCCGCGCCGCACGATCATCGCCTTGTCCGACGCATTGTGCCGTCCCGCGCCGCCGCCGTCCCGTGCGGTTGCTGGCTTTCGTGCGGGCCTCGTCTTGCGGCCTTCAGGCTGGCTCATACGCAGGGTCGTTTAATCTGGTCGCGGCAGTGACGGCGGCGGCGGCGGAGGGTAGCGGCTGGTGCTGAGGCCTGTCGAATCCCAGCACAGGTCCGGGCAGAGGGGCAGCGCGTTCCGCCGGCTCACCGCCCGGGGACGGCTCCCGGCCGCCTTCTGGAACGAAAATCGGTCGGTCGATCGAGCCGACTGCAGGACGAATTCCCAAGATCCGCCGTCCGACGACGGCGATCGACCGAACGTCGCTCGCCGGCACCCGGCTCAACAAGATAATCGTCGCCAGTCGAGCGATGGATGACAAGCCGAAGATGGCCAAATACACGGCCGGGCTCTTGCCCAGCGCGGCCAGCAACGCCCCGCCTACCAAAGAACCCAGCACGGTCGCCAGGGCGTGGCCGAAGTTATAGGTCGTCAGGACGCTGGTCCGCTCCGAGGCGGGAATCGACTCGAAGAACAGCAAGAACATGGCCAGTTCATAAGCCGCCCAGGTCACCCCCGCCAGGATTTGAACGACGAGCAGCCAGGCGAATGTGTTGGAAACCAGCCACATCGCCGACACCGGCACGATGCCGACGCCCCCCAGCCATAAAAGTTGCCGAGCGCCGACGCGGCGAGCCAGGCGGCCCAAGGCCGGCAAAGCCACGACTTTGGCGGCAAAGGAAACGCCAATCAGCACAACGTACTGCAGATAAGAGAAGCGGACTTGCTTGAGCATGTAGGGCGTGAAATACGGACCCGCGATCTGCGCGGCACACTGGACCGAGAGCAAGTAGATCAGCAGCGAGCCGTCGGCCCCGTGCCGCAAACGCCCGATCAGCTCGCGCAGCGGCACGTCGCGGTGATCGCCGCTCGGCGGAACCGGTTCGCTCTGGCTGGCCACGAACAACGTGGAAACCAATCGGCAAGCGGCGGCCGCTGAAAAAATGGCGGCGAAGACCGCGGTTACGTGACCCGTCGAGGCGCCGAATTGCAGGGAAACGCCGGCCGCAACGAAGCCGATCATCACGCCCGCCTGACTGATGCGAGTGCGACGTGCGAAGTAGGTGGGGCGGACGCGTTCGGGCACGAGCGTTCCGACCCAGGTGCTCCAGGCAGGGCCGGCCGCCAACCCGGCCCCCCAGTAGATCGAGGCCATCAAAAACACCAGCGCCGCGGGAACTGTTCCCAGCCAGGCGCCGAGGGCCAGCGGCAAGAAACTCAGGGCCTGACAGAAAGCGCACAAGACCACCCAACGGCGGTGCGATCCGAGGCGCCTAATGGCCCACGGCGAAACCAGTTGCAGCAATCCGCCGGCGAGCAGCGGAACGGTGGTAATCAGTCCTGCCGCCAGTTCGCCCAAGCCGGCGGCCAGCACGAACGCCGGCAGATAGGTTTCGCCGGCGCCTACCATCAGGCTGAAGGCGGCGCCATCGGCCACGATTGCGCGTAGATCGTGGCGTTGGCACCGCGGAACAGGGGCAGAAGAGACATGAACGCGCTTCCGACGCGGCGGGGCGCTCAGTGTGGCGGGCATGGAGTGTTGAATGTCCTCTTGGAGACGGTCGGCCCTTGAAGAGTTCCGCAGAGAGGCCTACATTGCCCTGCCGAGAACTCCTGAGAGCCGCCGCCGTTAGCTCTGTCCGAAGATCATCGTAATGTGAGAAACGTTTTCATGAAAGCGATTGCCGTCCGTCCGGGCGCCGCAAACAGCGTCCACCTGGCTGATTTGCCCAAACCCAAACTGGATGACATTCCTGGCGGCCGCGGGGTTCTGGTGCGCGTGCTGAAAGTTGGCATCGACGCCACAGACAAGGAAATCAACGAGGCTAAGTACGGCAACGCGCCGCCGGGCTACGACTTCCTGGTGCTGGGCCACGAGTCGTTCGGGGTGGTGGTTGAGACCGGCCTCAGCGTTTCCCACGTCAAGCCGGGCGACTTCGTCACGGCCACGGTCCGTCGGCCGGGCGGTTCGATCTATGACCAGATCGGTTCGTCGGACATGACCAGCGAAGAAGTCTATTACGAACGCGGAATTAACCTGCTGCACGGCTTTCTTACCGAATATTACGTCGAAGACGCTGAGTTTGTCGTCAAAATGCCGGTCGGTTTGAAGCATCTGCACGTGCTCGCCGAGCCGATGAGCTGCGCCGCCAAGGCCATCCAGCAGGCTTTCGAGGTCCAACGCCGCCTGAAGGTCTGGCGTCCGCGCACGGCCTACGTGCTGGGCGCCGGCCAGATCGGCCTGCTCTGTACGCTGATCCTGCGTCTGCGCGGCCTGCAGGTGTTTACGCTGGCGCGCTCGCCGGAGCCCAACTTGAAAGCGGAAATTGTCCGCGGCCTGGGCGCCCATTACGTCAGCACGGAACAGACGTCGCTCCGAGCGTTGGCCGCCGAGGCGGGCAAAGCCGACTTGATCATCGACTGCACCGGCTCCAGCGCGCTGGCCTTCGGCGGCATGGAAGCCCTGGGGCACAACGGCGTGCTGGTCTGGACCAGCATTACGGCCGGCCGCCAACATGTCGAAGTTCCGGCCGACAAGATCAACCTCGATTGGGTGCTGGGCAATAAACTGCTGCTCGGATCCGTCAACGCCAATCGCGATCATTTCGAAATGGGTATTAAGGATCTGGCGCTGGGGGAAGTCACTTATCCGGGCGTCATCGAGCGGATCCTGACCCATCCGGTCCCAGGGCTCGACAACTACGCCGAGGCCATCCGCCTGCTGGTCGAAGATCGCTCGGCGCTCAAAGTCTACGTCGACGTGGCGGCCGAGTGAGCCCTTGCCGCAAGAAAAATCAACGAGCGCGGCCGGACTTGTGCCAGGCAAGCCCTGCCGCAGAGACATGACTTGCGCCGCCCGTTGCATGGTTCACTGGCACTGGCAAGGGTTGGTCGTGTAGGCCGGATAAGCCGCGGGCGCCGCCGTCACCGGGGCCACCGGGTAGCTGCCGTAGTAACCGTAACCCGGATGCCCGAACAGGCCGCCTCCTTGGCAGCAGCCCTGGCCCGCGGCGGCGGCAAACAACCCGGCTAAAAGCAACAGCCATTTCATCGTCTGGCGTTCTCCCTCCCGCTCCGACGGCATCCGACCGCGCCGCCGGTTCACGATTCAGCCCCTGGTAGAATGAGATGGGGCGAGACAATAGGGACTCGCCGTTCGGGCGTCAATAGCGACTGCAGAAGTGGGGAGCTTTCCATGTCACAGGAAATCTGGACGATCGGACACTCCAACCGGCCTTGGCAAGAATTTCTCGAACTCCTTCAGGACAACGCCATCCAGCGGCTTGTGGATATCCGCCGTTTCCCTGGTTCCAGGACGCACCCTCAGTTCAATCAAGGGCCTTTGGAAGAAAACCTGACGCTGGCAGGCCTCGATTATCGGCATCTCGGTTCGCTCGGCGGACGTCGCACGGATCGGCTCCCCGACTCGCCGAACACCGGTTGGCGAGTCGACGCTTTCAACCGCTATGCAGACTACATGGCGACGGAACCATTTCAAGCCGGGCTCTGCGAATTGGAAACGCTCGCTCGCGAGCGGCGGACGGCAATGATGTGTTCCGAGGCTGTGCCGTGGCGCTGCCATCGGCGGCTTGTGGCCGACGCGTTAATGACCCGCGGCTGGACGGTCTTCGATATCGTGAGCCGCGCGCCGGCCAAGCCGCACTCGCTGACGCCATTCGCCCGCGTGAGAGACGGGCGCCTCAGCTATCCGGCCGAACAACAGGAACTGCCGCTGTTTGAAAGGGAGGAGTGAGGGTGGGAAGAGGAAGGAGTCGCTGAAAGCGATTGCCGATTCGAGATTGGGGATTGGGCGGGCAGGTTGACAAAAAGTACTGCCACGGAATAAATACGCGAGGATTCCTCTTTCGCGCCGTTTCGCAAGGCGTTCACGCTGCGGCGTTTCTCTCCGATCGCTTGGAAGAAGGCAAACGAGATGTCGCGTCAGGACGCTTATCGGATTCTCGTGATCAATAGCGGCTCGTCGAGCCTGAAGTTCGCCTTGTTCGAGATGGGCGAAGCGGAAAGGCTCGATTGCTCGGGCAAGTTGGACCGTATCGGCCTCGAAGGCGGGGCCTTCCAGGTCCGCGACGCAGAAGGCGCCGTTCTCGTGAACGAGGAGCATCTCGAGCTGGCGGATCACGAAACGGCGCTGCGGCGCCTGCTCGATTGGCTCGCCGAAACCGGCCGCCAACAGGAACTCACCGCCGCCGCGCATCGGGTGGTACACGGAGGTCCGCATCACACGCAGCCCGAGCGGATCACCCCCGAATTAATCGCCGAATTGGAGCAGCTCACGCCGCTGGCGCCCAATCACCTGCCGGCTGAGCGGGAGGCAATTCAGGCCATCGGCCGCGTCCATCCGAGGCTGACGCAATTCGCCTGTTTCGATACGGCATTCCATCGCACGCTGCCGCGTGCTGCGCAGCAGTTCGCGCTGCCCGGCCGGTATGCAGAAGAGGGCGTGTTGCGCTACGGCTTTCACGGATTGTCGTATGAATACATTGTGCAGGAGTTGTCGCGCGTAGCAGGCGCCGAAGCGGCCGACGGGCGGTTGATCGTTGCGCATCTGGGCAACGGCGCCAGCATGGCGGCCGTTCATCAACAGCGCAGCCTCGACACGACCATGGGCTTCACGCCGACCGGCGGGCTGGTGATGAGCACCCGCTCGGGCGATCTGGACCCTGGACTGTTGCTCTATCTGTTGCGGCAGCGGGGGATGAGCGCCGACGAGTTGCACGAACTGCTGACCCAGCAGTCTGGCTTGCTGGGGCTCTCGGGCGTAAGTTCGGACATGCATGATCTGCTGTCTCGCGAAGCTGCCGACGAAAGCGCGGCGCTAGCCATCGAGATTTTCTGTTACCAGGCCCGCAAGTTCATCGGCGCCTTCGCCGCCGCGCTCGGCGGTCTGGACCAGTTGATCTTCACCGGCGGCATCGGCGAGCACGCCGCGCCGATCCGAGAGCGCATTTGTGAACCGCTGGAGTTTTTAGGCATTGAGTTGGAAGCTCCAGCCAACGGAAACCATGCGGCCGTGATCTCTCGAGAGGGGAGTTCCGTCACAGTCCGAGTCATTCCAACCAACGAAGAGCTGATGATGGCCCGGCACGCCCGAGGGCTGCTGCGGAAGCAGGCCAATGGCGGCCTTCGCTGAGATTGCCGAGCTTTGGCTATTGGACGGCCGGCAGGTGCGGCTCCTTTGGCAGGTGCGGTGACTTCGAGAGGCTTGCGACTCCCATTTGTAGAGGAATTCCCCACGGCTCCGCAGAGTTCCCGCCCGTAAACGCGGCACGAATGGACGTCCAGGCGTCGCGAAATCTCGACCAACTCGCTTTGGCCTCCCCTGCAAGGACGGCCTTTGTTACTCGGCGGGCCGGCAAAGATGGGCAAGTTGCACCCGGGCGGGAACCAAACCGTGATGCGTTGCGTACGCCCCTTATCGAAAACGCTGACTGTCTTTGTGCGCCGGCGCCGATAAATCGCGTGGCGACGATCATTGCAGGCGGTGAAACCCGCTAAAATAGCGCGAAATCGCAAGGTCGATCGGCTGGGGCGCGTTTGCATTGACCAGTCGGCCGGCAACGCCCTAAAATCTTAACAGTCCTGTTGTAACGTCGAAGGATTCGAGGCGGCTGACGGACCCGGACCCGACAAACTATTTCGAGCTTCAGGGAATCGAAGGCGATGCGAGCAAGCATGTGGCGCTATTTTGGGCTGATTGTCTGCGCAGCGGTTGTCAGCCATCCCAGCCTGGGCTTTGGCCAGAGTAAGCTGTTTCCCAATCTGAAGTCAGATGGGCTGGGCGGGGAAGAAGAAAACCCGGTTTCCGTCACGGCGTTGTTCACTTCAGCTAAAGACGGTCGCACCGGCGAAATCTACGTCACCGCCGAGATGGCCGAAGGCTGGCACATCTATTCGATCACGCAAAAACGCGGCGGCCCGATCCGCACCAAGATCAAGCTCGAAGACGGCCCGTTTAAGTTGACGGGCGACTTCAAAGCCTCGCCGGCGCCCAAAGCGCATATCGACCAGGAAGCCTGGGTCGGGTTGGAATTAGAAGAACACGAAGGCCGCGTCACCTGGGCCGCACCGATCGCATTCGAAGAGGGAGTCGATCCCCAGCAGCTCCAGATCGCGGGCAAGATCAATGCGCAGGCCTGCGCCACCAGTTGCTTGCCGCCGCAAGACACGCCGTTCAAAGCCGCGTGGGCGGAAAACCCGCCGGCGGAACCGGCGCGCGCCGAGTCAGCCGGAAGCGAAGTCTACGTGACGGGCGAAGTCTCGTTCCGCGGACGGCTCGAGCCGAAGGTGGCGGCGCCCGGCGGCAAGGTCAAGCTCTTCTTGACCGCGGAACCGACCGACGGCTGGCACATCTATGAGTTCAGCGATCGGGTCGGCGATACCGCCTCGCGTCCGACCTTGTTGGCGATCACGGAAACGCCCGGCTTGGAGGTTGGCTCGACCGTTTCGGATCCGGAGCCCCATCACGCCAAAGACAATCCCGTCGGCGAGCATGACGAACCCGTGACCTGGACGACCGAATTGACGGTCCCTAATTCCATCAAGCCGGGCGAGTACAAGATTGCCGGCGCCTTGGCTTATCAGACTTGCCTGGACGAGGCCTGCAAAGCGCCGACGGGCGTTCACT
>DASZUP010000692.1:0-5291 GCA_035547635.1 Pirellulales bacterium | reverse complement strand
CGAAGTGACCGATACGCAGTGCGGACTGAAAGTCTTCAGTCGCCGGGCGGCGCTCGAAATCTTCTCGCGCACCACCATCGACGGGTTCGCCTTCGACGCCGAAGTGGTGCTGCTGTGCCGCCGACTGCAGTTGCCGCAACGGCGAATTGCGGTCACGCTGATCAATGAGTATTCCTCCACCCTATCGTTGTCTCGGCATGCAGGACGCATGCTGCGCGACGTACTGCGGCTCGGCTGGCGAGACTGGCTCTCCGGGCGGCAGGTTCCCGCCGTGCGCACCCGCCCGGCGGCGATCGAGACGCCTCCTGCACGAAAGGCCGCCTGATGTTTGCCGTGGGTTCCGTCCCCTCGCTGGAGCGCGTGACCTCGACGGACCGCCACGTGGTCCGCTTTGCGACGACGCTCTGGATCGTCGCCATCGTTGCGCTTTCCGTGTATGCGTACCTGAAGCCGAACAGTCATACGGTCTACGATATCTACGTCAATGCCTCGCGGCGTTGGCTGTCGGGCGACGATATCTACGTGCGAACGCGCGAGTACTATCGCTACAGCCCGCTGTTCGCGGTCAGCCTGGCGCCGCTGGCCGTACTTTCCGACTCGGCCAGCGCGGTAGGCTGGAAACTGCTGAACTGCGGTATTTTCGTCTTGGGCCTGGGCGCTTGGGCGCGACGGCTGATTCCGGAAAAACTGAACCGGGTGGAGATCGCTTCGCTGTTCCTGCTGGCCTTGCCGCTGTCTCTGCACAGCATGTACAACAGCCAGGCGAACTTGATGATGCTCGGTTCTGTGCTGCTCGGACTGGCCGCGGCCGCCGAAGGACGCTGGAACCGTGCGGCCGCCTGGCTGGCCTGGGCGACGCTGATCAAAGGCTACCCGTTGGCGCTAGCCATGCTGGTCGCTGGGATGTATCCAAGGCAATTCACGCTCAAATACCTGGGGGCGATAGGCTTGGGACTGTTGCTCCCGTTCCTGACCAAGAACCCTGAACTGGTGCAGGCCCAGTATGCAAGCTGGTTTACCCACCTGCTGGACAGCACGGCCATCATGCGCGAAAGGATGCGGACCTTCGACCAGTTGTTTGTGATCTACGGCCGGCCGCTGCAGCCCAGTGCGTTTGCCATGGCAGAAGCGGCGGCGGGCGCCTGCGTATTCGCCCTCTGCCTGTGGGTCGCCCGGCAGACGACCAACGCCCGGGTGCGCTTCACGCGGATGTTCGAACTGTTCGCCGTGTGGGTCGTGCTGTTCGGTCCGGCGACCGAATCTTGCACCTATGTCGTGGCCGCGCCGGTGATCGCCTGGCGGTTGCTGGAATCGTTGCAGACCTCGCGAACGGCGTTGCAGCCCTTCGCGCTGATCGCCAGCCTGTTGATGATGGGGCCGGCCGTGACCGACATGTTCGGTCGCCTGGTGCGCAACTTTGCCAACGAGCACGGCAGCCAGCCGATCGGCGCCATCGTGCTGTTGGTCTGCCTGCTGTATGAAATGGTTTGCGCTGCCCGTCAGAACTCCGCGGCAGACGTTGCGACGGAACCGCGACTGTTGCCGCTGCCGTGCGGAGCGAACCCCGTTGGCGGCGGACCGAATCCGACGAGCGGATTGCGGAGGGCCGGCTGATGGCCAGCGGCGGCGGGCGCGGCGAGGCGCCGCGAGTCGTCCTGCACGCGGACGACTTCGGCATGAATGCCGCAGTCAGCCGCGGTATTCTGCAAGGGTTTGAGCAGGGCCTGCTGACCAGCGCCTCGGTGCTGACCAATGCACCGCACGCCGCGCAGGCGCTCTCTGCCTGGAAAGAACTGCTGCGTGCACAAGCGGCCGGGCGTTTGCCTTCCAGCGAAGTCCGGCGCCGTGTGGATGATCCTCATCATCCGTTCGATCTGGGCGTGCATCTCAATCTTACGCAAGGCCGGCCGCTGACTGCGAAAAGCTACCCGGCCGAACTGCTCGAAGAGCAAGGCCGCTTTCCCGGCCCCGGGGCGTTGTTTCGCACGCTGCGCCGCGGCGGCGCGCGATATCAAACGCAGATCCTCCAGGAACTGAGTGCACAGATCGAAGCGATGCTCGATCACGGTTTGCGGCCGACGCACCTCAACGGCCATCAATACGTTGAAATGATGCCGGGCGTGGCTGAGTTGATTCCTCGGCTCGTCGAACAATACGACATTCCGGCCGTGCGCGTGCCGCGGGAACGGCGCGCTTGGCTGGCGAGCTTTCTGCCGGGCTTCCGCTGCGCCAACGCGCTGCTGGCGCTGGTCAAGCGCTATTACGCCGCGAGCTATTGCCGCTTGATAGACCGGCAACGGATCGCGCATCCCGATGCGTTCTTCGGTTCGTCGCACGCCGGCTGCATCGATCTGCGTCTGCTGCGGCGGTTTCTCGATCATCCCGCGCAGTTTGCGCTGGCTGAAGTCGCGCTGCACCCTGCTTTCGCTGCGGAAGCGCAGCAAGTGTCGGCGGACGACGACGGCTGGCGAGATCCGTTGGCAAGCGCGCGGCCGCAGGAACTGCAACTGCTCTGTTCGCAGGAATTGGCCGATTTCTTTCTGCGCCGCCCGTTGCGCCTCGGTCGCATTGCATTGGCAAACCATGCCTTTCAAGCAGCCGCCGTCGCAACCCCCGTTCCATCGATTGTCTGAGCAGGAAGCGCGGCAGAAACCTGCTTAAAGTCTAGGCAATTTCGCCGAGAATTTTCTTCGCCATTGCAAGTTCCGCGTTAATGCGCGGGCAACATGCGGCCGCTTGCAACGCGCTTATGCGCTTGGATAGCCGCCCTTTGCGCACGCCGCGCCAGGGTGCTATCGCGCGGACGGTCGAATTGCGGCATGCGATCTGCATCTCGACTGAGCGACTTGGAACAGCTTGGGCGCATGGCAAGCGTCGCGCGTCTCGCGATGCAAGCAGCGTTTGCAAACAAAGAATCAGGATCTCAGCTTTACATGGATACGACCATTGCGGGCCGCATGAAGCCGCCTGCCGCCTCGACTTCGAGGATCGGCTTTTTGATCGACATGGATGGAGTAATCTACCGCGGCCACGAATTGATTGCCGGGGCCGACGAGTTCATCGCCCGTTTGATACGCGAAGACATTCCCTTTCTTTTCTTGACCAACAACAGCCAGCGCACCCGGCGCGACGTGGCGATCCGCTTGGGCCGGATGGGGATCTGCGTCGAAGAACGCCACATTTTCACCTGCGCCATGGCGACCGCCCGTTTCCTTGCCGAGCAGAAGCCGGAAGGCACGGCCTACGTGATCGGCGAAGGCGGCCTGCTCAACGCACTGCACCGCAACGGCTATGCGATCGTCGATCATTCGCCCGATTACGTGGTGGTGGGCGAAGGACGCACCGTGACGCTGGAAATGCTGGAAACAGCCGTGCGGATGATTCTCGACGGCGCGAAGTTGATCGCCACCAATCTTGACCCGAGCTGTCCGACGGCCACCGGCACGCGCCCCGGTTGCGGCGCGACGGTCGCGTACCTGGAAACGGCGACGGGCGTCAAAGCGCTCGGCGTCGGCAAGCCGAGCCCGGTGATGATGCGCGCGGCGCGCAAGGCGCTGGGCCTGGCCACGTCCGAGACGGTGATGATCGGCGACACGATGGAGACCGACATCCTGGGCGGCGTGCAGATGGGCTATCGCACGATTTTGGCCTTATCCGGCGGCACGCGCCGCGCCGATATTGATCGGCACGCCTACCGGCCCGACCTGGTCATCGAGTCGCTGGCCGATCTTGCGCAATCGACCGTCCGGCTTGAAACGTTGTTCCCCAACGTCAGCCGCGAGAACGACACGCCGCTCGATCTGCAGGAATGGGTCCGCCGCAACCGCGAGGCGGTTTGACGGCGCCGGGCGCTCAGCTCCGCCCCTCGCTACTTCTGCGTCTTGAAGTCGAACACCAGCACCTTTTCGAGCCGGGGGCCGACGAGCTTGACGAACTCCTGGTGCGCGGGGTGGGGCAGATAGACCTCGCGCCCGGATTCGTCCTTGAAGGTCACGACGAAGCCGTGCGTGAAACCCTCGGCTTTGCCCTCGACGCTGACGTCCGTGCCGCACTCGTAGTCGACGATCGCGTCGATCTTTTCGGGCAAGGCCGAGAAGGCGTCGACGACTTCCTGCACTTGTTCCTTGCTGACTTCGTCTTTGAACTTGAACAGTACGACGTGGCGAAGCACGGAGTCGTGCGCCTGTCCGGAGGACTCCGTCGCGCCGAGCGCCTCCAGCATGCGGTCGGCCACAAAGCGGTTGCCGGCGGCGTTGAGATGCACGCCGTCGGTAGTCAGCACGTTCTTCTCGGCGTTGTCGGAATTGTGCTTCATGAGATAATCCCGAAACTGTTGGTGCAGGTCGAGCAGTTGCGAGCCGGTTTCCTTGGCGACTTTTCTACTGACCTCGCTGTACTCGTCGAGCATCTTGTCGAGCTTGTTGGAGCCGTCGGTCTTTTCGCCAATCACGCTCGGCGTGCTGAGGATGACTCGCGCGCCGGCCTGTTTGATCTGGCCGATCAGGTTGTGCAGCCCTTTCTGAAAGGCGTCTTTGGGAGTGCCGCGGTCATTGAGCGAGTGCCAGACGTCGTTGATGCCGATGTAGATCACCACGACCGTCGGCTTTTTGTCCAGCACGTCGCGCTGCAGCCGCTGCTCCAGGTCGGGAACCTTGTTGCCGCTGATGCCCGCCCCGATCACCTCCACGTCCAATTCAGGCTTCCGCTTGGCCAGCGCTTCGGCGACCAGCGTCACGTATCCGCCCGGCCTGGCGCCTGCCTGGGTGATCGAGTCGCCCAGGAACACGACGCGGTCGCCTTTCTTCAACTCCTCGCCGGCCAGCAGCGAGCCTGTGGCGGCCAACGAGAGCATGGCGCCGAAAGCGAGCATGAAAGTTGAGTACGTCCTGGTCGGAACGCGCGAAGCCGAGCTAAGAGAATAACGCATGCGTGAACACCCTTTGCAAATATCGTGAACTGGCAGACTCTTGGATTGATGAACCTGGAAGGCGATAACAAGCGACACACTGGTAGTGTGCGGGCAGCCGTAGAACAAGCGTCCTCGCTTGTTGGTGAAGCGCCAAACCGCCCAACGCCTGCAGCGGCGCGATTTAGCCGGACAGAACCTTGGCCGTCTTTGCCGCGGCAAGATTCACGCCGCAGTTAGCATAGCCTGAGAATCAGAGCCGATCCAGCAGGCGAGTCCGGAGAGGCCCTGGGCTGCGCAAAATGAGGCACTTTCACGTTCGGAATGTATGTCGCCTTATGTCAGTTTTTGTTCCGCTCTGCCACCACCGGGCTCGTCCCGGTGG
>DASZUP010000691.1:0-3591 GCA_035547635.1 Pirellulales bacterium | reverse complement strand
AAGGATCTGCCGAGCCCGGCCGGGCGCGTCAGCGACTAACTCGTACGTGTCGGCGGGAAGGCCGCTGAGGACAAAACCGCCGCTGGAATTCGTCGATGTGCGAAACCTCGTTCCGTCGGACGCAATCGCCTCGACTTGAGCGCTGTTGATGGGCGTCATCGCAGCGGCGGCGAGCACCTGGCCGGAGATTGTCGCGACCGAGCTGACCGGAATGCCGATGGTTGTTAGTTGCTGACCATCTGTCACGGTCGCTTGCGGCTGCGAGCCGACAAGCAAGCCGTCGATATGAAACTCGTAAGATCCCGGCGTCGCTTGATCGAAGATAAACGAGCCGTCCGTGAATACGGTCGCCCCAAAGTAGGCGTCGGTTGTCAAATTGTGTGCGGTGATCGTGCGGCCGGAGAGAATCACTGACGGATCCGAACATTGCAAGAACCCGCTCAAGGACGTCTCGATCGCCGCCGCGGCTTTCTTGACTTCGATGTCCAGCAGATCGTAAAAGTCGCTGCTTGTGCCGAACGAGGGCGGCATGAGCGTCGCGTCTTTGGAGATTTCGCTGACGAAGTCGCCCCATGTGGCGCCGAGCTGCAATTGCAGTTGTTGGTAAATCTGGGGCCAATTCGGTCGGTCAAGCTGCGAGGGGCGTATCCACTGCAAGACCGTTGGCCAATCAATCGGCTCGTTGTCCGTCGGCGTGACGATGCCGACCTGGAAGTTGAACGGATCCGCAGCCGTTCCGCTCTCGAAGTAAACTGGTATGCTCACATGCTCGCCCGGACGCAAGATCCCCGCGGGTCCGTCGGGGCTGACGCCCAAGAACGTGAGGTTCTGATTGGGCAGCGCCTCGCCTTCGACCAGACTCATCGGCGTGTTGGTCGGGCTTGTAATGATGATCAACGGCGCCGGCATATCGCTGTCGCCGCTGTTGCCGTAAGTAACCGTAAAGGTCTGCTCGCGATTCGTGAGCACGATATCCGGTCCCTTGGCGATATTGATGACGGCCGGACCGGCGCCGACGACGACGGTCAGGCCCGCAGTCAATTTCGTCTTCTCGCCGTTAGCCGCCGTGGCCTGTACGTCGTAGGATCCTGGCGTTCTTCCCGCTAGATCGAACGTGACGAAAGCGTTGCTGGCGTCTTGGAGATAGACCGCGTCCGCTTGAATCACGACGCCGAGCCCGTCGACCAACTGGAACGTCGTATTTCGGTCGAACTTCGCGCCAGTGATCTTCAAGGTCGAACTGCCGGCGTTGCCGACCTGGCCCGGGCTGACCGCGCTCACCGAGAAGGGAATGATCGAGGCGGCCAGCGAGTAGTTGGCGAGGGCCGTGGGATTGGCTTGCGGGTTATAGCCATAGACCGTTCGGTTGATGATTTGAATGTAATACGTGCCGGCCTGCGTGCTGGGGATCGTGAGGGTTTGGCTCGCCCCGAGCGCCTGTTCCCCATGAAAATCCGCCTGGCTGGGCGAGGGCATCTGGCCGAAGCTGACGTACAGCCCGTTGACGTCGTTCGTCTGCGCATCCTCCAGCGTAAACTGCAGCGTTTGACCGGCGTCGACCGTCACTTTGTAGTAAGCGGACGCGCCTTGCGCGAGCGAGCCGACCACAGGCGTCCCTGGCGTGCCGGCGACGATCGCGGGCACATCGAGCGAAGTCTGGGCCGAAGCGCTCAGATTGTTCGTCTCGTCGGTTTCGGGAACCTGGTTGCGGATGTCGCTCCGCAAGATCACGTAATACGTACCGGGCGAAACGCCGGGCAGCGACGCCGTCAACGTCTCGCTGTAACTGCCGTTGGCGGCGACTCCGCTCGTGTGGTGCACTCGCCCCAACAGCGGATTGGCGAGTTGCCATTCATTCGTCGGCGACAGATAGAGCGAGTCGAACCAATCGCCGGCATAGGCGTTGGCGCTGTTGTTCGTCACCGAGTAAGTCACCGTGATCGGCTGGCCCGGCACGGCGGAGGCAGGAATGGCAACCGTCCCCGCCACCAGGTCCAGCGGCGGCTGAAGCGAGACGTCGAGCGGCTGATCGCTGACCCCGATCCGGTCTGCTGAGACGCCGCGCTCATAGACCGAAGCGCCGGCGTCGGCCACGACGATCACGTAGTACAAGCCGGCCAGGCCGGAGGGCAGGCGGAAGTCGCCGCTGGCCGTGTAGTTCGCGCCGGCGGCCAGGCCGGTCAAGTGCGCCACATTGCCCAGCGGAATGTCGGCATTCGGATCGAAAGTTTGGTCGAGCGAAAGATAGACCGTGTCGTACCAGTGGGCGTTCACGGCGAGCGTGCTCGCGCCGTTGTTCGTGACCGTCCAATCGAGGTGGATCGTCTGGCCGCTCAAGGCCGACAAGGGCGCCGTCACGGCGGTCGTCAGGTCGGGCGTTGGTCCCAGATCAACCGTGATTGCCGCGCTGGCGCCGTCGTTATCGGTTTCGCTCGATTCGGCGACGAGGTTGACGTACTTCGGATCGGTATTGGGAGGACGCGAAGGCCGATCGGCCCGGACGATCAGGTAATCGGTCCCGGCGGCCATGTTGGGCGGCACGGTGAAGGTCGCGGTCGCCGAGTATTGCGCGCCGGCCGGCAGCGGGTTGTTATGGAAGGCGCTGCCGAGAAAAACGGCCGTTTGCAAATCGAACGTCGGCGTCGGCGAAAGATAGACGTCGTCGTACCAGTGTGTGGAACCGGTGGCCGCCGTGCCTGAGTTCTGCACCGTCCAGCTGACGGTCGCCGATCCGCCGGTGGCGAGCGTAGCGGGCGAAACGAGTTGAACCTGGCTGACGGTCAGGTCGGCCAGTTGAGTCGAGATCAGCAAGGGCAGCGCCATCGAAGCGTTATTGTCTTCATTCGCACCTTCATAGACGATTCCGCCCGGCCCGGTGGCCTGAACGCCCTGGCCGTCTTCGGCCGCGGTGACCGGAGCGTCCGTTTCGACGAACAGGTTGTAAACGCCGGTAAGCGTATAGGGGATCGTCACCAGTTCCGTCTCGGTGTACGAGGCGCCCGGCTGCAACAGGCCATGCTGTCGAGTGAAGGCGCCGATTAATATGCGGTTGGCCCCCAGCGCCGCTTCGGTCGTGGCGTAAACCTTGTCGGTCCATTGGGTCACGGCCGTGTCGCCGGCGCCCTGGTTCGTGACGGTCCACGTAACGGGAATCACCTGGCCGGGATTGGCGGCGGCCGGCGCCGATGCCGCCGTAACAATCAGGTCGGCGGGTTTCGACGACACGAGCGTCGCATTGCCCGCGGAGACGACGTTGTTCGCCTTGTCGAGTTCGAACACGAGGTTGCCGCTGTCCGTCACGACGAACACGTGGAACGCGCCGCTCAAGCCGTTGGGCAGCGTAAAGTTGGCCGTCTGAATATAGGAGGCGCCTGGGTTCAGCACGCCCTGGTGCGCAATATCGCCTAATTTGAGATCCGTCGACGTGTCGAGCGACGGGCCGCTTGCCAAGTAGATCGAGTCGGTCCAGCTGTTCTCGGGCGTCGCGGTCGAGCCGGCGTTGGTCACTTGATAGCTGATGGCAAAGGAGTGACTGGCCAGCGCCGCGGCGGGCGCTGTGAAGGCGGCGACTTGCAGATCGGGCGGCGGCGT
>DASZUP010000690.1:0-10766 GCA_035547635.1 Pirellulales bacterium | reverse complement strand
GACGGGGCGTCCTGCTGACAGCCACGGCAATCGGTAGTTTCTGCGCTAGTTCTCATTACCCAAAGTCCGGGGAGCTGACCGATACGCGGTTCTGCCAGGTTCGCGTGCGCGCGTGGGGCCCGGCGCCTCTCAAGGAAACTGCACGAACCTACGCGGCGCCGCAGTTGCCTTGGGGAGAGATTTCAAGACTTGCGCCGATGTTGGTCCGCAAACATCATCGCGAACGCAGTAAACAAAAAAGTTGCCGGGTCAGACCAGCAAGCTCGCCTCGAGAGCCGAGCAGGGGCACATGCCGGGCGACCGTGAAGTCAATGTCGAGATTGCGTTCCAACCTGGCAACCGTTGGCTCGGCGAGCGGTGAAGACGCCCGGCTCGCGGATCAAACTCACTTCTCAAAAATATCCGGGCTCGGCCAGCGGTCCTCAAACCCCTTGACGAGCTCTTCCACCGGCGGTTTGACGTTGGGCCAATTGTGCGGCCGGATGCGAACGGTGCGACCGGGGCGAAAGCCTTCCAGCACCAGCGGCATCTGGAATTGAATTTGAATTCCACTGCTGCCCAAGGGGGGCGCTGTCTCAGATTTTTCCACGGCGGCGAGCTTGCCGTCCATTCCGTCATGGTCGGGCCACCAGGTGCGCAGCGTGTCTTCGGCCGCAGCCATCTTGGCGCCGATGCCCGGTTTAAAGTCAGCGTAGAGCGACTCGTCCATGCCGCCGAACAATGTCGCCGTTACCGTCGCGTGCCCGAACTTCTCGTGGTCGACCGCATCGATCCGCGCCGGCATCCAGCGCATGTGGATGTGGCGGATATGGCGTCCGCGCTGGCGATCGGCAGCAACCTTCATCGCGGCTTCGTCGAGCCACAGGTCGGAGACGTGAAACTGCTGGTAAAGATAACGCGGGTGCCAGGCGAGGCCGAGCTGAACGGCAAGGCTTTCAAAGCCCTGCTTGCCGCTTTTCGGCCAGGTTCCTGCCGAAATCAGATCGTCGAGTCCTAGCAACTCGCGGCCACGCCAGATGCGGGTGGCGCCGTCGATCGTCAACTTGTGCTCGCCCCCCAGCCCATCGCCGCCTTCCTTGCGGTCCAAACTGGCAACCAGGCGACCTTCCTCGCCATCGATCTCGACCTCGGTCAGTTTCCAGGCTTTGCCTTCCCGCAGGCAAAGGCTTGGACCGTCCTCCAGCAGAATCGCATGGTTTTCCGGCGGCGCGGTGACGTCTTTCCTCGTCACGTTGGGCACGACCGAGGTCTTGGGGTCCGGCGGCAGATAGAAGCGGCCGTATAAAATGGTTCCGATAGGAATATCCCGCAAGTCGGCCGGAGCGCCGCGGTAACGAATGATCCCGTAAGGGAGCATGGCAAAGTGATGCAACCGCCCCTCATGGAAGTGGCCGTCCACGTGCAGACGCAGGCTTCCGCGCCGGTTCACATGGTCGACGAAGACGAGCTCGCCGCGATAGGCCTTGGCCTGTTCAAGCGGCGGGAACTCTCCGGGCGTTGGTCGAAAAGGCTCGTCGGCCGCGACCATAGCAGCCATGAGCAAGAGCATGCAAATCGCACTGGCGCCGGTTCGCTGCATCATATTCCGTTGCATCATCCCAGCTCCAGTTCGCCATTGCTGTCCCCGAAGCGTTCCGTCTCGACGCCCATCTTTTGCGCCATCAGCAACAGCAGGTTGCTCATGTGAGCGCCGGCGTTGGCAGGACGGCTGCAGAGGCGATAATGCTGGCCGGGATCGTCCAAGTGATAGCCGTCAAAATGCCCCTGGTTGAGATCGAGGTGGCGACCGTGCTTCAGTCCGCAACCTGCTCCGCCCGCAAGCACAAGCGGCAAGTTGGCGTTGCCGTGACTGTGGCCGTACGCCATGCCGCTGCCGAACAAGGACAAGGTCGTATCGAGCAGCGGGCGGCCGTCAAGGTCCGGCGTCTCGGTAAGTCGAGTCAGGAAGTAGCCGAATTGCTCGACATTGAACGTGTCGCTTTGCGTGAGCTTTTCCATGTGCCCGGCGTCGCCGTTGTGATGGCTCAGCTCGTGGCGAGACTGCGAGATGCCCAACTCGGGAATAGCCAGCCCCTGACCTTCTAATCCGCTGCTGAAGGTGACCACTCGCGTGGCATCGGTCTGAAAGGCGAGCACGATCAGATCGTAAACGGTCCGGTAGTAGTCGCCCGCCTGCGTCTGAGGCACGTCTCGATTGCTGCGTCGGCGATCGGCGTCGGAAATTTCAGGACGCGGCACGTCGAGCCACGCATCGGCCTGCCGGGTGCGAATTTCCGTCTCGCGCACGGCCGTCAGATACTGGTTCAACCGGCCTTTGTCTTCGGCGCCCATCTTTCTCTCGAGCGAGCGGACTTCTTCCAAGTTTGCATCCAGCACGCTTCGTTTGCGACGCAGGGCCCGCCGCTGCGCGGCCGTGCCGTTCTTGGGCTCTTCGAAAAGATGGGCAAAGATCTCGCTGCAACGGCTCATGCCGGGAAGGCGAATTCCATCCGCGGTCCAGGCCAGCGACTCGCCTTTGTTGGAGATCTCCAGCGAATGAAATCGAGTATGAGGCGAAGTCACCTCGGCCATCCGCTGGTCTACCGAGATCGTGTTGCGATCCGTCGGGCCAAGCTGGCCGCCGGTCAGCCAGATCTTCTGACAATTATGATGATGCCCCAGGCCGCCCGGATGATGCAGGCCGCTGATCGGAGTGATCACGCTGCGATGCTTTTCCAGCGGCTTGAGCGAACGTGAGAACGCGTAACCGTCGCCGGGCGTCGTAATCTGGTAGTCCAGCGTGTTGACGCCGTTGGGAATATAGACAAACGCGCTTCGCCGTATCGGCTGAGTTTCCGCCCCCCGTGCAGGACGCATGCAGTTGAGCAGCGGCAGGGCAATGAAGCTACCAAGCCCGCGCAGGACGTGGCGACGATCGATCAGCCAGGATTGCGTCATGAATTTACTCGCAGAGTTTTCAGCGTTTCTGGAACAGGTCGGATAAGGCGACGGCGCGAACGACGTCCTGCAACTGATAATGGTTCCGCTTCGCTTCGTTCACGATTGTTCGGATGTCTTCTCGATCATCCACGGTCAGCACGCGGCGCAAGCCGTAGGTACACAAGTGCTCGACGAATGCCTGGAGGAATTGATCGCGGTCTTCCAGGAGCAGTTGCTTGAATTGGTCGGCGTCGGCGAACGTGCGACCGTCCGGCATGGCGCCGCTGGAATCGACCGGCGGATCGTCGCCGATCCCTTTCTCGACGCGTTCGCGGGTGCGCCACTGACCGATCGCATCGAACTGATCGAAGGCCAGGCCCAACGGATCGATCGTCCGATGGCAAGCGGCGCAGTTCGCGTTCTTTGCGTGAGCCTCAATTTTCTGCCGAATGGTGGCCTTGGGACTGTCCGGCGGATTCGGTTCGATCGGGTCGACGTTCGCCGGCGGCGGAGGCGGAGTCTTGCCGAAAATGGCTTCGCTGACCCAGACTCCGCGGTGTACGGGACGATGCCGCGTGCCATCCGAGGTCAGGCCCAAGATCGCCCCCGCGGTCAGCAAGCCGCCGCGGTGATGCTCACGATTCAACGACACTCGCTGAAAACCGGACGTCTTCGGTTCGGGCAGGCCATAGAAATCGCAGAGCCGAGGATTGGCCATCGTCCAATCGGACGCAATGAACGCGTCAATCGGCAGGTTGTTGGCAAACATCTCGCGAAAGTACTGCACGACCTCTTCGTGCATGCTCGCTTCCAGCCAGACGTCATAGTCGGGATAGAGTTTGCCGTCGGGCGGGAACATGCCCAGCCGGTGCAGTTGCAGCCACTGGCGCGGGAAGTCGTCGATAAATCGATCGATCTTCCGGTCGGCCAGCATGCGGTCCACCTGAGCGGCCAGGTCATCGCCGGCGAGGGCCCCGCTCCCGGCGGCGTCGAACAATTCCTGGTCGGGCATCGAGCTCCAGAGGAAGTACGAAAGCCGCGAGGCGAGCTCCCATGTGGTCAGCCGTGGTCGGGGTTGAATGTCTCCCTCCACCAGGTACGTGAAGTTGCGGCTGGTCAACACGCCCAGCAGAGCGACCTGATAAGCCGAGGAAACGTTTTCGCCGGAGGCAAGTTCGGCCTCGTAAGCGTTCAGGTAATGGCGTAGCTCATCGACGTTCACCGGCCGCCGCCAGGCGCGCTGGGCGAATCGTCGCAGCTGGTCGGCAATGACCTCAGGCGTCGCATCGTCGGGCGGCAACACGCCTTCGCGCGTGGCAAGCTCCGATTTGCTTTCGATCGGCCCTTTCCACTCGATCCAGTCCAGCAGCACCATCGAATAAATGCCGTGGCCTTGTTCGTCGAACATTTTCGGCGCCGTGGGATTCAGCAAACGCGTCTCGCTGCTGTGGGTGAACATGTAAAACGGCTGAGACAACGCGTTGCGGTAATGCGCGCCCTTCTGCCGGTCAATAATGTCCGTCGCCACGACGTTGAAATCGAGGTTCGCAGGCGTCTCCAGGAACACCTCGAACTCGACGATCTCGGGCTCGTCCTCCGGGGCCAGGATATCCAGTTCGATCAACCCTTCGTTGCTATCCTCGCCCGTGCTCTTGCCGATGCGCAGGTGGGCCGTTTGGCCGCCCGGCGGACGAATGCCGCTCGCCTGCATTCGAGCGCGGTAAAGTCCGCTGTGCTCCGGGCCCATGGGACCGAACCAGTAAGGCCTGAAAGCCTGCTGCAGTCGCCCAGGAAAAATCAGGGCTCGCAGCGGCCGTTTGATCCCAAAACGGTCCAGGTATGCCTGCTGCTCTTTGCCGCCGTTGTACCGGATGTCGGCCGCCGTCTTGCGGACCGTTCGCGGCTCGACCGATTTTTCAGGAAATGCGCGGGACAGGACCGTTTCGGCAGCGCGGTAGTAACGCTCCACATGCGAAGGAGAAAGCGAAAGCTGCGAGCCGATGCGCTCAAAGCCGTGCCACAGCGGATCCGCATTCAGCTCGCCGGGCTTCGTCGGATCGTATCGAACGCCCAGCAGATCGTAGACGGTGTTCTGATATTCCCGACGACTGAGCCGATAGTGCGCCACCGGCGGTCGCAAGGCGAGACGCGCCGCCCGTCCTTCGCGGATGCGAGCGTCGAGCTGACCGATGACCGAAGCAATCTCATTTTCCGTCGGCTGCGGTTCGTCCTCGGGCGGCATCTCTCCGGCATTGATGCGTTCCACGATCTCGGCCCACAGATGGCCATCGGCCCCCGAATTGAAATCGCGTGACAACTGATCAATTCTCAGCTCTCGCTCGACCTTTTCAGGCCCGTGGCAACGCAGGCAATGCTTTTCCAGAAATGCCTCAAAAGGTTCCTCGGCTGAACCAATCGCCGGTCCTTGCAGCCAGGCGACGAGGACGGATACAGCAAGAAAGCAACAACGGATCATGGATACTTCCGCAGCCTGTCTGCGCTGGGGCAGAGTGACTCGAACGTCTTTGCCGGAGCAAACATCGACAAAAAGCCAATTGTCGGCGGCCAAGCCCGCAAATTCAAGCACGCGAGCCCTCGCTGCCGCCCCAATCTCCGTGAGTTAACGGCTCTTGTCCAGACCTCGGCGCCCGACCAAATTCGGCTGAAATTCAATTCGAGGATTCAGTTCCCGACACGCAGAAACCGGGGCCGATCGCCCATTCATCTTTACTTTCGCATTTCCCCCATTTATTGTCGATTGCACACCCCCCGCAAACAACCGGTTTTTTGGTTGCCTGGTGCAAGTTCGATTTTTGCCTGTTCACGAGAAGTATCGAGCCAGCCCGTAGTTGGGGCATGCTCACGCTAACCACGCCTTATCTCGACTGCGAAAAAGCATGCCCTCCAAGCGACGCTCATGGCTGCGAAGGCTCCGACGTTCCCGGCGGTCCGCTGGCCCTCATGTGCAGGCCCGGTCCAAACGTCGCCCCTCGAAATTCGACTCATTAGAAGAGCGTCTGAACCTTTCCACAGGACTGGTGGCGGCCTATGCGTTCAACGAGGGCGCGGGGAACACGTTGGCCGACTTGTCGGGCAATGGCCATGCCGGCGCCATCGTCAACGCCGCGTGGAGCACAGCCGGCAAGTACGGAAATGCGCTGTCGTTCAACGGCGCGGACTCACTGGTCAACATCCCCGACGCCAGCGCGCTGCACCTGACGACGGGCATGACGCTCGAAGCCTGGATTAAACCCACCGCGGCGGCCAGCGGTTGGCAGGACGTGATCTATAAGGGCGATGACAACTACTACCTGGAGTCGTCTTCGCTCTCCCCTGGAGTCCCGGTCGCCGGAGCGACTGCGGGCGCGTCGGATACAGGCGCCGCCGGCACGTCGGCGCTGCCGACCAATGCCTGGAGCTTCCTGACGGAGACCTATGACGGCGCAAATCTCCTACTGTACGTCAACGGAGTTCAAGTGGCCGCCCAGGCGCTGAGCGGAAGCCTTGCAACTTCGACGGACCTGCTGCAGCTCGGCGGCGACAGCATCTACGGGCAGTACTTCCAGGGGCTGATCGACAACGTCCGCATCTACAACGTGGCCCTGACCGCGGCAGAGATCCAGGCCGACATGAATACGCCGATCGCAGCAAGCACGACGCCGACCGCGCCCACTGATCTCACGGCCACGGCCAGCGGCAGTACGATTACGCTCAACTGGACGACATCGCAAGACGCCATCGGCGTGAGCAGCTACGTCGTGGAGCGCCAGGATCCTGGCAGCGCGAGCTTCGTACCGGTCGGCACGACCACAAGCACGACCTACAGCGATGCCGGCCTGGCCGCCAACAGCACCTATCGCTACCAGGTGCAGTCTGTCGATTGGGCCGGCGACCGAAGCGCCGTCTCCAGCGCGGCCACCGTCATCACGCCTGCGGGAAATCCGGCCTTGGTGGCGGCCTATGCGTTTAACGAGGGGACGGGGAGCACGTTGGCCGACTTGTCGGGCAACGGCCATGCCGGCGTCATCGTCAACGCCGCCTGGAGCACCGCCGGCAAGTACGGAAACGCGCTGTCGTTCAACGGCGCGAATGCGCTGGTCAACATCCCCGATGCGAGCTCGCTGCGCCTGACGACCGGCATGACGCTCGAAGCCTGGATTAAACCCACCGCGGCGGCCAGCGGTTGGCAGGACGTGATCTTTAAGGGCGATGACAACTACTACCTGGAATCGTCTTCGCTCTCCCCAGGCGTTCCGGTTGCCGGAGCGACCGCGGGCTCGTCCGACACAGGCGCCTCTGGCACGTCCGCGCTGCCGACCAATGCCTGGAGTTTCCTGACAGAGACTTATGACGGCGCAAACCTGCTGCTGTACGTCAATGGGGTTCAAGTGGCGAGCCAGCCCCTGAGCGGGAGCCTCGCGACTTCGACGGATCAACTGCAAATCGGCGGCGACAGCCTCTATGGGCAGTACTTCCAAGGACTGATCGACAACGTCCGCATCTACAACGCGGCCCTGACCGCGGCCGAGATCCAAGCCGACATGAATACGCCGATCGCGGCAGGCGGGCCGCCGACGGCGCCGACCAGTCTCACGGCCACGGCCAACGGCAGCACGATTACGCTCAACTGGACGACGGCGCAAGGCTCCACCGGCGTGAGCAGCTACGTGGTGGAGCGGGAAGATCCGGGCGGCGCGAGCTTCGTGCAGGTCGGGACGAGTATGGGGACGACCTACAGCGATACCGGCTTGACCGCCAACAGCACGTATCGCTATCAGGTGCAGTCTGTCGATTGGGCCGGCAACCAAAGCGCCGTCTCCAGCGCGGCCAGCGTCACCACGCCGGCGGTGAATCCGGCCTTGGTCGCGGCCTATGCATTCAACGAGGGCGCCGGGACGACGTTGAACGACCTCGCGGGCAACGGCCACGCCGGCGCCATCGTCAACGCCACGTGGAGCACCGCCGGAAAGTTTGGCGGCGCGCTATCGTTCAACGGCGCCGACGCACTGGTCAATATTCCCGACGCCAGCTCCTTGCACCTGACGACCGGCATGACGCTCGAGGCCTGGGTCGAACCGACCGCGGCGGCCAATGAGTGGCGAGACGTCATCTACAAGGGCGATGACAACTACTACCTGGAAGCATCTGCGCTCTCCACGGGCGCCCCGACGGCCGGGGCAACGGCGGGCTCGTCCGACGCGAGCGCCTCTGACACGCGCGTGCTGCCGACCAATGCCTGGAGCTTCCTGACGGAGACTTACGACGGCACGAACCTCCTGCTGTACGTCAACGGAGTTCAAGCGGCGGCCGTACCGCTGAGCGGGAGCCTCGCAAGTTCGACGAACTTGCTGCAGATTGGCGGAGACAGCATCTACGGGCAGTACTTCCAGGGGCTGATCGACAACATCCGCATCTACAACGTGGCGCTGACGGCCGCCGAGATCCAGGCCGACATGAATACGCCGATCGCAGCGAGCGCCCTGCCGCCGACGGCGCCGACCAATCTCACGGCCACGGCCAACGGCGGCACGATTACGCTCAACTGGACGACGTCGCAAGACTCCACCGGCGTGATCAGTTACGTGGTGCAGCGCGAGGCTCCGGGGAGCACGAGCTTCGTGCCGATCGGCACGACCACACGCCCCACCTACAGCGATGCCGGCTTGTCCCCCGGCAGCCTCTATCGCTATCAGGTGCAGGCCATCGATTGGGCCGGCTACCAAAGCGCCGTCTCCAGCGCGGCCAGCGCCACCGCCCAGTTTGCCGTCAGCCCCAATATCACGACGTTTTTGCAGCCCGGGCAGACGCAGCAATTCACGGCCAACGCGCCGGGCATGGTCTGGTCCGTGAATGGAGTGACAGGCGGATCGGCAAGCACGGGCACGATATCATCGACGGGCTTATACGCCGCGCCGAGCAGCGTTGGAAGCTATACCGTGACCGGCGCCACCGCGGATGGCGCGTATTCGGCCAGCGTTACCGTCAATGTAACGAACTACTCGGGGACCCTCACGGAGCGCAACGACAGCCTGCGAACCGGAGCAAACCTGGATGAAACGACCTTGACGCCGAGTAACGTCAACTCCAGTACGTTCGGCAAGCTCTTTTCTTACCCGCTCGATGGGATTGCCTTCGCCTCGCCGCTCTACGTTCCTCACGTCGACATCCCGGGCAAGGGCTACCACAACGTCGTCATTGTGGCGACGGAGCACGACACCGTCTACGCCTTCGATGCCGACGGCTCGAGCGCCGCGCCGCTCTGGCAGGTGAGTTTTATCGATCCTGCCGCGGGCATTACGCCCATTCCGGCCGGCGACACCTTGGAGCTCGTTGACATTCCGAATGAGGTCGGGATCACCGGCACGCCGGTGATTGATCCGGCAACCGGCACGCTCTATCTTGTGGCCGACACCAAAGTGGTCGCGAACGGCGCGACAACCTACTACCAGACTTTACATGCACTCGATATCACCACCGGCGCCGAGAAATTTGGCGAGCCGGTAGTTATTCAGGCGACTGTGCCCGGGACGGGGAGCGACTCGGTGAATGGCATGGTAACCTTCAACCCGCTGTACCAGAATCAGCACTCAGGCCTGCTCCTCAGCAACGGCGTCGTCTATATCGCATTCTCCAGTCACGGAGACGACTTTCCTGATTGGCACGGCTGGGTGTTTGGGTATGACGCGACCACGCTCCAGCAAGTCATGGTCTACAACGACAGCCCGAACGGTAATGGCGGCGGCATCTGGATGGGCGCGGATGGACTGGCGTCCGACTCGACGGGAGACATTTACTTCACGACCGGCAACGCCGACTTCGACGCGAACACGGGAGGCGCCGACTATGGCGATAGCGCCGAGAGGATCAGCCCGAGCGGCACGGTCGTGGACTACTTTACGCCTTACGATCAAGCAGCCCTGAACGACGCTGATCTCGACCTGGGATCGGGCGGCTTGCTGTTGCTGCCGACTCAAAGCGGCCCCTACCCGCATGAGATGATTTTCTCAGGCAAGGGTGGCACGATCTATGTCGTCAATCGAGACAACATGGGGCATTACAACGCGACCGACAATAGCCAGATCATTCAGTCCTTGCCGAACGTTTCTCCAGCCGGCGCTGCACTGCGCAACTTCAGTTCTCCGGTCTACTACGACGGAAACGTCTACATCGCCCCCTTGAACGGCGCCGTGCAGGCGTTTTCGCTAACCGACGGATTGCTGTCCACGACGCCGACTTCTCAGTCTGCGGAGAGTTACGGTTATCCCGGCGGAATGATGGCCATTTCCGCCAACGGCGCAACCAACGGGATTCTTTGGGTCGTGGAGCGAACCGGTCAAACAACGGCGGGAGTGCTGCATGCCTACCTGGCGACAAACCTGTCCGAAGAGCTCTACAACAGCAGCCAGGCGGGATCGCGGGACACGATGGATCTGCCTGCCAAGTTCAGCATGCCGACCGTAGCCAATGGCAAGGTCTATATCGGCGGCTGCACCCAATTGACCGTGTATGGGTTATTGGCATCCAATCCGCCGTCCGCCGGCGGGGCGAGCGCTGCCAGCCAGAGCCAGGCCGGCAACGCATTGCAGAATGCGGGTCCGGTAGCGGTAACGACGGCCGCCGTCGCCGACGCATCTTCGCCCGTCGCCCGGCCTGACACGTTCGTGCTCAGCCAAAACGGCGCCAATCGCGGCTCTGGCGAGATGAGCGTGCTGGCCAACGATACGTCGACCGACGGCCAACGGCAGAATCTCGTCGCCAAGATCGTCTCCAGCGTGACGCACGGCGCCTTGACGTTCAACCCGGATGGCTCGTTCACCTACACGCCCAATTCGACATTTCAGGGCATC
>DASZUP010000689.1:0-10154 GCA_035547635.1 Pirellulales bacterium | reverse complement strand
ACGGGCGCCTACACCGTCGGACGCCTGATCGGCAGGCACAAGATGACGCCGCTGCTCAGCCCCGGCAAAACTATTGAAGGGTTGTGCGGCGGATTGGCCTTTGCTTGCTTCGGTTCCTGGGTCGCCTTGGAGTGGCTGTCTCCCCAGCTTGTCGGCGGCGTGTCCAGAACGACTCCTGAGTGGGGGTGGGTTGTATTTGGTCTGCTCGTCGGGCTCGCCGGCGTGATCGGCGACCTCGCGGAATCGTTGCTCAAGCGAGACTTAGGGCAGAAAGACTCGAGCAGTTGGATGCCCGGCTTCGGCGGGGTGCTCGACCTGCTCGACTCCATCCTGCTCGGGGCCCCCGTGGCTTATCTGTGCTGGACGTTACAATTGGTTTAGCCCCGCTGACCGCTAAGCGTGATATCGATGCAACAAATCAAGATTTTCAAAGGGATGGAAAACGAGCTGGCCGCGCTGGAAAGTGAAATTAACGCGTGGCTGGCCGAATCGAGGGTCTCCGTCAAGCAGCTCGTCGGCAACATCGCCCCGCAAAGCCTGCCGGGCGACGCGCAAGGCGGCCACGGGCTCACGCGGAGCGAATTCCCCCCGTCCGACGTGTTGGTGATGATCCTCTTCGAGAGGTCGAACTAAGCCCCGGTCCGTCCGCCCGCCGGAGTCGCCGAAGCGATTGAGCCGGCGTGCGCTGGCCGACGCAGGGCCAGACGCATAAGATATTGAAGGCAAATGGCTTAAGCGATCAGACGAACTCTCTTTATGGTTTTGTTTCCTCGGATTAAGGTATAAGTAGATCCAGGGACTCGGTATAAATGATCTCAAAGAGTGGCAGATACCTCGCGAGGGACGTGGCGCCCGATTGGATCGGTTGGCCTGGCGTTCAACTTGATGTCTGAAGCAAACATCGCGGTCGTCGATTCTCGAGCGCTGCTATCGTTGTTCGGTACACGAGATCAGCATCTCAAGCAGATCCGGGATGCGCTGGGAGTCAGGATTTCCGCGCGCGACGATCGGATCCATGTCGAGGGAGATGAAGACGCCGTAGCCAAGGCTGCCGGCGTGCTCGAGCAGCTCCAATCCATCGTACATCGCCAAGGCAGCTTGACGTCCGACGAAGTGACGCGCATTCTTGGCAGCTTCACCGGAAAGCACGGCGCCGGGGAAGTCCAATCCATCGAAGTCATGAATGCGGGCCGCAAGATCGCGCCGCGCACCGCAGGCCAGGCCGATTATGTCCGCGCCATCCAGCAATACGATCTGGTGTTTTGCGTCGGCCCGGCCGGGACCGGCAAAACGTACCTGGCCGTAGCCATGGCCGTGGCCGCGTTGAAGCAGGAGCGAATCCGGAAAATCGTGCTCGTACGGCCGGCCGTCGAAGCCGGCGAAAGCTTGGGCTATTTGCCCGGCGACATGCAGGCCAAGATCAATCCCTACTTGCGTCCCTTGCTCGATGCGCTGCGAGAGATGATGGATTACGATCAGATCAAGCGGTACACCGAGCAGGACTTGATCGAAGTCATTCCGCTGGCATATATGCGCGGCCGCACGCTGAACGACGCGTTCATCATTCTGGATGAAGCGCAGAACACGACCGTCTCCCAAATGAAGATGTTTTTGACCCGCATGGGACGAGGTTCAAAAATCGTAGTCTCAGGCGATGCCACGCAGGTTGACTTGCCGCACCAGACCCCCAGCGGACTGGTCGACGCACTGCGGCGTCTGCGAGGCATTGAAGGCATCACGCACGTGCGGCTTTCCAAGGCGGACATCGTGCGCCATCGGCTGGTGCAGCAGATCGTCCAGGCGTACGAAGAAGAGCCGGCGAAGAGACGGTCGGAAGGGCCATGAGCACGACGGGCACGCGCAAACGCAGCCGATCGACGAGCACCGCCACGTTTTCCGTGACGCCGGGCAAGATCGTTGCGCTGGGGAACCTGTTGCGCCGCCGCGACGTGGCATTGCGGCTCGGTTTGTTCCTGCTGGCCGTGACCGCCACCTGGGCCGCAACCGAAGCCTGGCGTCCGCCGTTCCCTTATCATGTCGGTTACGTTCCCGGCCGGAATATCACGGCCCGCGTGGGATTCAATATTGATGATCCCAATGCGATCGGCATGCCGACGGAGAAGTTCATCCGCATCGAACCGGGCGAAGCCATCAGCAAGGCGAACCAGCCGCTCCAGCACGAGACGCTCGAGGTTCTGCGGGCCGAGCGAAAGGCCTATATCGCCGACTTGTACGACAAGCCGCAGCGACTGGTCGAGCGGGCCCTGGCCGTGTTCGCCCTGATTCTCGGCGTGTACGCGCTGTGCGGCTATTACATTTACTGGCATGACAAGCGGATCCTGACCAACCTGCGTCGCTATATGACGTTGCTGGTCGTGACCGTGTCGACGGTGATCGTGGCGCACGCCGTTTCCCTCGATCCTTGGCGCGCGGAATTGATTCCACTGCTGTTGTTCGCCATGACGATCGGCATTTCCTACGGCCGCGCCATGGCCATGGTGTTGTCGCTCTCGCTGGCGCTGATTCTGACGGTCGCCGAAGGGGGCGGCCTGGCCGAACTGATGGTGATGCTGGGAGTCATTGCCGCCGTGGTCGTGCAGCTCGGCCGCATCCGCGGCCGCCGAAAGTTGATCAAGGTCGGCTTTTACGCCAGCCTGGTCGCCGCGGCGCTGACCGTCGGTATCGGACTGCTCGACAGTCAGCCGCTCTCCAATGAGTTGCTGAAGCATGCGGCGCATCAGGCTCTGTGGGCCTTCCTGGCCGGATTCTTGACGACGGGCCTGCTGCCGTTCATCGAAAGCTTTTTCGGCGCCCTCACCGAAATCAGCTTGCTGGAATTGGGCGACGTGGCCCATCCGCTGCTGCAGGAATTGGTCCGCCGGGCGCCGGGAACATACAACCACTCGATCAACGTCGCTTCGATCGCCGAAGCGGCCGCGGATAGCGTCGGCGCTCGGGGGCTGCTCGTTCGCGTCGGCGCCTATTTCCACGATATCGGCAAGATGCTCAAGCCCCACTACTTCGTCGAGAATCAGGGAGGCGAGGCCAGTCGCCACGACTCGCTCGTGCCGGCCATGAGCACGCTGATTATCATTGCCCACATCAAGGACGGAGCCGATCTGGCGCGGCAGCATCATCTGCCCGAACCGATCATCGACCTGATCGAACAGCATCACGGTACGACGCTGGTCGAGTATTTCTATCGGCGTGCGAACGAGCAATCCGAGGCGAATCCCGACTTGGGCCACGTCGAAGAGAGCTCGTTCCGTTATCCGGGGCCGAAGCCGCAAACTATCGAGGCCGCCGTATTGATGCTGGCCGACGCGGTCGAGAGCGCCAGCCGGGCGCTGGTCGAGCCGACTCCGGCGCGCATCGAAAGCCTGGTCGAAGACATCGCCATGAAAAAGCTGCTGGACGGGCAGTTCGATGAGTGCAACCTGACCTTGAAGCAGTTGCACACGATCGAAGAAAGCCTGATCAAGTCCCTGACGGCCGTCTATCACGGGCGCGTCAAATATCCCGACCAGCGCACTGCCTGACGCGGCTAGCCGGTTCGCCCCCCGGTTCGCTAAGCTGGGGTCTGCAGCCCGGCGTTTCGGTTGTTTTCCGCCGCCGGCCGAATCCGTGATTTCCCGCTGGGCGGCCCTGCGCCGCTCCGCCGTTTCCGAGCGACCATGATTCAAGTCGATTTTCGCAACGAACAAACGACGCTGGCAATCGACGCGGCGCAACTGCGCCGGGCGATTGAGGCGGTGCTCTCCGGCGAAGGCGTCAAAGCGGCCGAGATCAGCCTGGCGGTGATAGACGACGCCGCGATGCACATCCTGAATCGCCGCTATCTGAACCACGACGAGCCGACCGACGTGTTGAGCTTTGTGCTGGAAGCCCGCCCCGGCTACGTCGAAGGCGAGATCATCGTCAGCGCCGATACGGCGACGAGTTCGGCCCGCCGCTTTGGCTGGAGCGCCGAAAGCGAGTTGTTGCTGTACGTCATTCACGGAGCGCTGCACCTGGTCGGCTACGACGATCTGGAGCCGGAGGCGCAGGCGGAAATGCGCCAGCGCGAGCGCGCCTATCTGGGGCAATTCGGCTTGACGCCGCGGTACGCGGAAGAGAGTTAGGTAATCTGCCATGTCTGCCGAAAAAGCGCTGGCCCTGGTGCTCCGCGTCGTTGACTTCAGCGAGACAAGCTGCGTGGTCACGCTGTTTACACGTGAGTTCGGCAAGGTGCGGGCCTTGGCCAAGGGAGCTCGGCGGCTCAAAGGGCCCTTCGAGTCTGCCCTTGACCTGCTGGCCCAATGTCGGATAGTCTTCCTGCGCAAATCATCCGAATCGCTCGATCTGTTGACCGAAGCCAAGTTGGAGCGGCGATTTCGCGCGGCGGACCGCGATTTATCAAGTCTCTACGCGGGCTATTACGTCGCCGAACTATTAAACGAATTGACGGACGACGCCGATCCTCATCCCGAGTTGTTCGACGTCGCCGTTGAGACGTTGACGGCTCTGGCAAACGGCGTCGCGCCCGTTGCGGCCCTGATCTTGCGTTTCGAAATGATGGCTTTGCGATTGCTCGGACATCTGCCATCTCTCGACGCCTGCGTCGATTGCGGCGCTGAGGCGCCGACAACCGGCCGGGCGGCGTTCGGGTTGTTGGCGGGCGGCGTGCTCTGCACGCGGTGCCGTCCGGGAAAAAGACAAGTCGTTTCAATTCACGCCGGAAGCTTGCGCGTCATGCAACATTTCGCCGACCCGCAATGCACCCTCTGGCGAAAAATGGAGATCGATCGCTCTTTGCGAGGCGAACTGCGCGGCGTGGTGAACCAGTACCTTTGCCATCTTCTGGGCCGCCGCCCGCGGATGCATGGTTACTTGGGAATTCTGGCAAGCTGAGGGAGTCAGGAAGAGGCTGCATGCGAATTCGTCTGGCGAAGTGTTGTCTCGCGCTGGCGTTGGCTGCGGCCGGCTGCCGGACGCAATCGCGCTCGCCTACCGATCCCTTTGCTGCGCAGAGTTCCGGCAAGGCCGCCGGCATCGCACAGCGCAATGCGCCGAACGGCCAGGGCGTGCAGCAGGCCAGTTTCCAGAAGCCGGAGTATGTGCCGCTGCCCGGCAAGTCCGTCGTGGGCATGATCCCCGAGTACAACGGCGAGGAGACGAGCGAAAGCGACGGCAAGTCAACCTGGGAGAAAACGCTCGAAACGCTCAAACCGTCGAATATGGAAAAGGCTCTCAAGAGCGCGGTGGGACGGGGGCCCGACGAGCAGATCGCCCAGGAGAACTTCGACAAGGGCGAGGCGCTGTTCAAGGAAAAAAAATACGACGAAGCAATCAAGCACTTCAAAGAGGCCTCCAAGCGCTGGCCCGACTCGGCCCTGCAAGAAGACGCCTTGTTCTACCTGGCAGAGTGCTACTTCTTTTCCGACCGCTACTACAGCGCCAGCGACACGTACGTCAACTTGATGAAGAAGTACGAAAACTCTCGCTACCTGAACGACGTCGTGCTGCGCCAGTTCGCCATCGCCCAGTACTGGGAGCAAGTCGCCAAGGACCACGCCTGGTACGCCTTGAACGTGACCGACAAAACGCGGCCCTACTTTGACCCCGGCGGCAATGCGATCGCGGTTTATAATTTCGTGCGCATGAACGACCTGAATGGCCCGATCGCCGACGATGCCACGATGGCCATCGCCAACTACTATTTTCTGCACAACCGGTTTGAAGACGCATCGTTTCACTACGAACAGATCCGCAAGGAGCACCCGGACAGCGAGCACCAGTTGCAGGCGCACCTGCTCGGCATTCGCGCCAAACTGAGGGCTTACCAGGGGCCGCAGTACGAAGCCGCGCCGTTGCTGGAAGCCGAGGAACTGATCGAAAAGACCCTGACCGCCTTTCCCGCGTATCAGTTGAAGGAAGAACGCGAGCGGCTGGTGCAGGCTCGCGAGGCCATCCGCTTCGAGCGGGCGCAGCGCGTGTTCCAGTCGGGCGAGTACTATTACAAGATCAAGTACTATCGCGCCGCGCAGCACTACTACCGCGAGACGATGCGCGATTATCCCGACACGCCGTTCGGCAAGATGGCGCTGGAGCGGATGGAGGAAACCAAGAACCTTCCGCCGGTGCCTAAGGATTACTTCAAATGGCTGACCAAGCTGTTCCCCACCGACGGCGCCCGGAGGTGATCATGTCCGTGCATCGAGCGGATGTTCTGCCGGTCGCAGCGGATTGGCGCGGGCTCAGTCGCCGGCAGTTCTGCTGGCTGGCCTTCGCCTCGCCGCTGGCCGCGGCCTGGGGCTGCGCCGGCTACCACGTCGGCGCCCGCACGCTTTACCCGCCGGACATCCACACGGTCTACGTGCCGACGATCGAGTCGAACAGCTACCGGCGCAGCTTGGGAGAGTGGCTGACTGAAGCGGTCGCCAAACGGATCGAACAAGTCACGCCGTTCAAGGTCGTCGGCACGCCGGAAGCCGACAGCGTGCTCTCCTGCCGGATCGTTACGGACCGCAAGATGATGGCCATGGAATCGCCGACCGACGAAGGCCGCGAACTGCAGCTCACCTGGCAGGTCAGCGTCGAGTGGGTCGACCGCCAGGGAGATCTCGTCAAACCGGCGCAGCAAATTCCCGCTCCGCAATCGCTGAACACCATCGAAGACACCGCCAGCCTGTTTCCCGAACTGGGCTCCTCGGTCGTCTCGGCCCAGCAAACCGCCATCGAACGGTTGGCCAGGCAAATCGTATCGATGATGGAAGCGCCGTGGTAACGTGGTAAACTGGCGGGCTATGGAGCAAAACTCTCGCCCGTCGCCCGCCGCTCGTTTTCCCTCGCGCGCAACGAGTTGGCTGCTGCGCACGCGTCGGCTCGAGTTGCCGCGCCGGCCGCTGTTGATGGGCATCGTGAACGTCACTCCCGACAGCTTTTCTGACGGCGGCTTGTTCGCCGCCGCCGGCGCCGCCGTCGAACACGCGCTGCGGCTGGCCGAGCAGGGCGCGGACATTCTGGACATCGGCGGCGAAAGCACCCGCCCTTACTCGCAACCGGTTGACGCCAGCGAAGAGCTCAGCCGCGTGCTGCCCGTCGTGGAGCAATTGGCTCGTCGCACCGACAAGCCGATTTCCATCGACACGTCCAAGGCCGAAGTGGCGCGGCAGGCGGTGCTGGCCGGCGCCGAAATCATCAATGACGTGACCGCTCTGGCCGGCGATCCGGAGATGCTGCAGGCGGCTTGCGAGACGGAAGCCGGCGTGTGCGCCATGCACATGCAAGGTACGCCACAGACCATGCAGGACAATCCGGAGTACGACGACGTCGTCGCCGAAGTGCTGGCCTATCTCCGCCAGCGGCGCCGGGACATCATCGCGGCCGGCATCCAGGCGGACCGCATCGCGCTCGATCCGGGCATTGGTTTCGGCAAAACGCACGAGCACAATATCACGCTGATGGCGCGCTGCCATCGTTTCCACGAACTCGGCGCTCCATTGCTGGTGGGCCATTCTCGAAAAGGATTCATCGGCAAGGTGCTGGGAGACAAGCAGGCCGATCGCACCGCCGGCACGATCGGCGCCGCGATTTCACTCGCCAGCCAGGGCGTGCAGATCATTCGCGTTCACGACATCGCGCCCGTCCGGCAGGCGCTGCTGCTCTATGAGGCTACCGGCGGAAGTCTCTGCTGAAGGCATGCGTCTAGCGTTCTCGCCTGCGGAAATCGCTGGGAGTCAAACCAAAGTGTTTGCGAAACACGTTGCTGAAATACTGGCTGGTTGAAAAGCCGCACCGCAGCGCGATCGACGTGACCGGTTCGTCCGTCGACGCCAGGGCGGTTTGAGCCCGTTGAATCCGCAAACGCTGCAGGTAATGGTTGGGCGTCATGCCGGTCGCATCTTTGAAAATCTGAAATAGCCGAGCGCGGCTGCAATTGGCCTCCCGGGCCAGGTCGTCCATCGCGAGCGGCTCCGCGAGATGCGATTCCATAAAGTCGATAACCGTCTGGACGGTCCGCGTCGGCGGCAATGCCCGGGGCGCCGTCAACTGCCGCGCCGCCTGAAGTAACGTTGCGCACAGCGTCAATCGCAGCGACGCCGCCGCTGTCTCGCTCGCCGACGTTCCGGCAATCACCTGCTGGTTCAAGGTCCGAACCAGACGCCTCAGTTCCGCTCCCATGCGGCAGGGCTCGATGGCTCCCCGGGCGAATTGCCGATCGAGCCAGCCAAGCTCCGCCCTTGTGAACGGCGCCTGCCGAGCCGCTTGCTTGCCTCGCGGGTCGAACATCACTCCGCAAAGCTGCACCGGCTTGCGGACGTCGTGCAGGCCGCGATGCCGAACGTCGCGCGGCACGATCAGGAAATGGCCGCCGGGCAACTCGACGGTCCGGCCGTCGGCAAATTCGTAGGCCGTGGCGCCTTCCAGCAGAAACAGCGCCTCGATCCGCGGGTGCGAATGCCACGTCACGCGCGAGGCCGCTTGCGAGCGAATCACCGCCACCCGTCTGACCAGCGGCAGCCCCAAGGCATCTCCGGTCAGCGAGTGTTCGGTCTCGACGGTCGACAGGCCGATCCGCGTCTGTTTCCGGTCCGGATTGTTGCATTGCATAGCATGTGTAAAATCGTCGCATGGATGATCCGGCAAGATATTACTATACTCCCGGCCCATAATCCCTGCCATGACGACCTTTGCCCAGGAACAACTGGAAAACGACGCTGCCGCGGATTCGCACGGGCGTTTGGCCTGGCTGATCGTTGCATTGCTCGTGCCGGTGGCGCTGGTCAACTACCTCGACCGGCAGATGCTGGCGGCCATGAAGTCATCGATGATGGCCGACATCCCTGACATCGCCACGCGAGCCAACTGGGGCATTGCGCTGGGCGCCTTCAAGTGGATTTACGCCGTGCTCAGCCCGGTGGGCGGCTACGTGGCCGATCGCTTCAGCCGCCGGCACGTGATTGCGGCCAGCCTTCTGATCTGGTCCGCGGTGACCTGGGCCACCGGGCACGTCGAAACCTTCAACCAGCTTGTCTGGACCCGAGCCTTTATGGGCGTCAGCGAGGCTTTCTACATCCCGGCCGCGTTGGCGTTGATTACGGATTTTCACCGCGGTTCGACCCGCTCGCGCGCCGTCGGCCTCCATCAGATGGGCATTTACGCCGGCATCATCCTCGGCGGCTTTGCGGGCTATGTGGCTGATGCTCCCAGTTTCGGCTGGCAGTTCGCGTTCAGCGTTTGCGGTTGTTTGGGCATGCTTTACGCGCTGCCGCTGTTTGCATTGTTGCGGAACCCGCCGCGGGCCGGCGAGCACAAGCAATCCGCCTCGCCGTTGTCGGCGCTGGGCGAGCTGCTCGGCAACCGGAACTTCCTGCTGCTGGTGATGGTCTTCACGTTGCCGGCGCTCGCCGGCTGGGTGGTGAAGGACTGGATGCCGGACATTCTTAAAGAACAGTTTTCTCTTGGGCAGGGCAAGGCGGGCATGTCGGCCGTGCTGTACGTGCAACTGGCGTCGCTGGCCGGAGTGGGCCTGGGCGGCTGGCTGGCCGACGCCTGGATGAAGCGCTCGCGGCGCGGACGGATTTTCGTCAGCGCGCTGGGCATGAGCTGCTTTCTGCCTTCGCTGTTCGGCGTCGGCAATGCCGGCACGCTGGGCGTCGCCATCGGCTTTTTGATCCTGTTCGGCATCGGCTGGGGCTTTTTCGACTGCAACAACATGCCGATCCTTTGCCAGCTCGTACGTCCGGAACTGCGAGCCACCGGCTACGGCATGATGAACCTGGTCAGCATCAGTTGCGGCGGGTTCGCCGATTGGGGCTTCGGCGCCTTGCGAGACCGGCACGTGCCGCTGAATGCCATCTTCGGAGTCTTCGCCCTGGTCGCCTTGCTCTCGGTGGCGCTCGTGCTGTTGATCCGCCCGCGAGACGAGGAACAACTTTCATGACGCCCCGCCCCTTCCACGGCATCATTCCGCCGCTGGTCACGCCGCTTGCCGATCGCGATGCACTCGACGAGCCCGGTCTCGAGCGGCTCTTGGAACGCGTGATTGCCGGCGGCGTGAACGGCGCCTTCATCCTGGGCACCACCGGCGAGGCGCCCAGCCTCAGCTATCGGCTGCGGCGCGAACTGATCACTCGCGTCTGCCGGCAAGCAGACGGCCGCGTGCCGGTGCT
>DASZUP010000688.1:0-4821 GCA_035547635.1 Pirellulales bacterium | reverse complement strand
CAGTTCATGGGGGGCGGCATTCTTTCCGGCTTCAACAAGAGTCCGGCCAAACGCTACGAGAGCGGCAAGCAGCGCATCACCTTCGATGATGTGGCCGGCCTGGAAGGCGTAAAGAACGACCTGACCGAAGTCGTCGAGTTTCTCAAGAACCCTGAGAAGTTCCAGCGACTTGGCGGGCGGATCCCCAAGGGCACCTTGCTGATGGGGCCCCCCGGCACCGGCAAAACGTTGCTGGCCAAGGCGGTGGCGGGCGAAGCGGGCGTGCCGTTTTTCTCCATCAACGGTTCAGAGTTCATTCAGATGTTCGTCGGCGTCGGCGCCAGCCGCGTCCGCGACATGTTCAAAACGGCCAAAGAGGCCGCGCCTTGTATTCTGTTCATTGACGAAATCGACGCGGTCGGGCGCGTGCGCGGCGCCGGATTAGGGGGCGGCCATGACGAGCGCGAACAGACGCTGAACCAGATACTCAGCGAAATGGACGGCTTCAGCCCCAACGAATCGGTGATCGTGCTGGCCGCCACCAATCGACCGGATGTGCTTGATCCGGCCTTGTTGCGCCCAGGGCGCTTCGATCGGCACGTGACCGTCGACCGGCCGAACCTGAAGGGCCGCGAGGCGATTTTCAAAGTCCATTGCCGCAACATCCCCCTGGCAGATGACGTCGACTTGCACCGTCTGGCCAGCGGCACGGTCGGCCTGACCGGCGCCGATATCCGCAACCTGGTCAACGAGGCCGCCCTGTGGGCGACGCGACAGGGCAAAGATAGCGTCGATATGGAGGATTTCGAGATTGCCCGCGACAAGGTGTTAATGGGCCCGAAGCGCGAAGAGGTGTTGGCGGGCAAAGAGAAGATGATGACCTCCTATCACGAGTCGGGCCACGCGCTGTTGGCCTGGCTGGTGCCCGGCGCCGACCGGGTGCATAAGGTGACCATCATTCCTCGCGGCCGTGCGCTGGGCGTGACCCAGTTGTTGCCGGAAGAGGATCGCATGAACATCGGCGAGACCGAGCTGCATGCCCGTCTGGTGTTCATGATGGGCGGCCGGGCCGCCGAGAAGCTGGTGTTCAACGAATACAGCGCCGGCGCCGAAGACGACCTGAAACGCGCCACGCAGTTGGCTCGCCGCATGGTAACGCATTGGGGTATGAGCGAGCGGCTGGGGCCGGTGGCTTATCGGACCAGCGAGGAGCATCCGTTCCTGGGCAAGGAACTCCAGGAGGCTCGCGAATTCAGCGACCAGACGGCCCACGCCATCGACGAGGAGGTGGCACGCATCCTGCACGACGCGGCCAATCGGGCGACCTCGCTGCTGTCCGAGAACCGCGAGCAGTTGGATAAGATGGCCCACGCCCTGGCGGAGCATGAAGTGCTCGACGACCGCGAAATTGAAGCTCTAATCGGTCCCTCCCCCACGCGTGGCATTTCTCCCAATGGCAAGGCGGGCGCTGAGTTGCCCTCTGCCGCTGGAAAGTGACAGGCACCGGTTTTTTGACAAGCGCAGATACCGTGCTTATTATCGGTATCTGACGAGCGAGCCGCAGCTCTGCCAAGAGCTGACTTTCGGCATCTCGCACCCTGGTGCGCGTGCTTGAACCCTGCCAGAGCGGCTTTGTTTCGATGCGTTTATCCTCACGGCGCTTGAAGTCCTGCCTGCCATCCGGCCGCCATGCGACCGCGACGGTCGCGCTGGTCGCGTACCTGCTCGCCGTCGCGGGCGTTCCTCTTCCTGCCGGGCCTCAGAAGGATCGCAGCCGGCCGTTTCCTTGCATGGATCGCCCCTGCGGTTGCAAAGACGCAGCACAATGCTGGACGAGTTGTTGCTGTACAACTCCGCGGGAGAGGCTGGCATGGGCCCGCCAGCGAGGCATCGAACCGCCGAATGCCCTCACGGTGCTGGCCCTGGTGCGGCGAGGCGGCGGCGAGTCCGGCGGATCGACTCGCCAGCACGCGCATCGTTCCTGCTGTGCCGCCAAAGCGAAAGCCTCATCTCCCCGTGCAACAAGCTGCCAAAAGTCGGGCGACGTGCAGGGCGACCTGGTCGCCATCGGCGCCTGGCGGGCTTGCCACGGTTTGGGCGCGCTCTGGAGTTTTCACGGCGCCGCGCTGGCTCCGGAGCCGGCTCTGAGTTACGAATTTGATTGGAGTCAGGCAGAGCGACTTGCCTGCCGCCCCTGCGTAGCGGACTCTCTCATCTTTTCTCCGCCTGTTCCCCCGCCGCGCGCCTAAGGGGCGAACTTTCCGCGAGCGATCTGCCTTCGCAACGCAGCGGCGCTTGCTCCTGCGCAGCGCACGGCTTGTCGTACGGGAGTTTTCCGGCGTCGCCGTCCGCGTTCACAGCGCAGCGCCTTCGCGTTTGAACTTCGCGGTTCGACGGCTCGCACATCAACGGAACAGGTCGGAAGAGTCCCCGGACGCCTCGGCGACGTCACGCAGATGACGTTGCGAATGGGGCGTCTGTGGTTATGTCTTGAAAAGTCGGAGAAAAACCAGTGAAGACTCGCACCGCATTCACGCTCATCGAATTGCTGGTAGTGATTGCAATTATCGGCATTTTGATCGCGCTGCTGTTGCCTGCAGTCCAGGCTGCAAGAGAGTCGGCCCGCCGCACGCAGTGCAAGAACCAGTTGAAACAGATCGGCCTGGCGCTGCAGAACTATCACGATCGCACGCGCGCCTTTCCGGCCGCTTACCGCTCGCAACTCGACGGCAATGGCGATGAATTGGGCCCCAGTTGGGGTTGGGCCGCGACCTTGCTGGCCGATCTCGAACAGACCAACTTGCAGGCGCGGATCAACTACAATCTCGGTATTGCCGATCCCAAGAACGCAGCGACTCGCACTATGTCGCTGCCGACCTTCGTCTGCCCGAGCGAGACGCACAGGCAGGAGTTCACCGTCAGTGGCACGCAGGCCGCGGTGGCGTACGGCAACTATGTCGCCATCAACGGGAACGGCGGCGTAAGTGATTTTGCCGGCACGAACGACGGCGCGTTCTTGCGCAATCGCTGGCTCAAGATGGCGGAGATTTCCGACGGGCTGAGCAACACGCTGTTTGTTGGCGAGCGCTGTTCGCGGATGTCGTTTACTACCTGGACCGGCGCCGTGACCGGCGGGACCGTGCCTGCGCAGTTGGACCCGGGGGCCAGCGAAGAGGCGGCCGCCCTGGTGCTCAGTCACGCAGGCCCGCACGTGCCGAACAATCCCGAAGTGACCGACGCCGACGCGACGGCCAGCTATCACCCGATGGGCGTCAATTTTCTGTTCGGCGACGGTTCGGTGCACGTCATCAACAACACCATCGCCATCGCTGTTTACGACGCCCTGGCAACCCGGCAAGGCGGCGAGGCGACAAGCGGAGGGGACTACTGAGAGCGGCCTTGCGGCGCCGTGCCGCTTTGCTTGCGAGGATTGACGCCTGCGGCTATTCTTCCGAACATTGAAGAAGCATTAGGGGAGAATCGTCTTCGCATGGCTGCCGCACGCCGCGTTGCCTCGCTCGCGCCCAAGAGGCGGTGGATTCTGAAAACGCTGCTGGCGCTGACATTCTTGGCGTTGCTGGCTGGGGCGATTGGCTGGAAGCTGACGATTGATATGCCCGGTCAGAGCTATCAAGGCGACTTGCCGGAAATGGCTGCGGATGAAATCTCGCTCCGCGATGAACTGCGAGAAGACGTCGAGCATCTGGCCGTAACGATCGGACCCCGTCACCTGGGGCGCTATCCGGCGCTGTGCGAGGCGGCCCGTTTCATCGAAGGCGAATTCCTGGCGGCGGGCTACGAGGTCGATCGGCAGACCTACCAGGTGCGCGAGCTCGATTGCTTCAATCTGCAAGTCGAGTTGCCCGGCGTTCGCAGCCCGGAGGAAATCGTTGTCGTCGGCGCCCATTACGACTCGTACGACGGCGCGCCCGGCGCCAATGACAACGGCAGCGGCACGGCGGCGCTGGTGGCGCTGGCTCGCCGCTTTGCGAACTCGGCGCCCGAGCGAACGTTGAGATTCGTCGCCTTTACCAACGAAGAGCCGCCGTTCTTTCAGCGGCCGGAGATGGGCTCGTGGGTTTATGCCTGGAATTGCAGCCAGCGCAAAGAGAACCTGACGTGCGTGATCAGCCTGGAAACGATCGGTTACTTCAGCGACGAGCCTGAAAGCCAGCATTATCCGCCGCCGTTTGGCGCCGTGTATCCGAGCGTCGGCAATTTCGTGGCGGAGATCGGAGATGTCGGCTCGCGCAAGCTGGTCCGGGAGGTCGTGGCGTCGTTCCGCCGGCACGCGCAGTTCCCTTCCGAAGGCGGCGCCGTGCCGTCCGTCGTGCCGGGCGCCGGTTGGTCCGATCACTGGTCCTTCTGGCAGGCGGGCTATCCGGCGGTGATGATCACCGATACGGCGTTGTTTCGTTACCCTTATTACCACACGCCGGAAGATCTGCCCGACAAGCTCGATTTCGATCGTATGGCCCGCGTGACCGCCGCACTCGTCAAGGTGATAGGCGAGTTCGCCGGCGTCAAACCTCAGGCCGAGTGAGCCGTATTCGGCAGTCGCTCGCGGCGCAACTATACTGGAAGCCGCCCAGTTCTTTGAAGCCGCCGCCGATCCGCGTTTGTTGGGAGCAGCCATGCCGCGCGTCTCGCTGACCATGATCGTTCGTAACGAAGAGGCCGACTTGCCCCGTTGCCTGGAGAGCGTGGCCGATCTGGTCGACGAGATCGTCATCGTCGATACCGGCTCGACCGACGGCACCAAGGCGGTTGCCGCGCGGTTCGGGCCCAAAGTCAAGCTTTTCGATTTCCCCTGGTGCGACGATTTTGCCGCGGCGCGGAATG
>DASZUP010000687.1:0-10915 GCA_035547635.1 Pirellulales bacterium | reverse complement strand
GACCTCGATTCGCATCGAAGGTTATAAGCCGCCAGCTATTTTTCTCCGGGACCCTAGGTTGCCAGACATGGAAGCAAGCGTGCGCAAGAACCCTTGGGAAGCAATTGCCGATTTTCTCGTCGTCCGACGCGTGACGATTTCGCTGTTCGTTTTCAGCCTGTTGCTGCTGAAGGACATCGTGACGGGCGCCAGGCCCCACGATACGTGGAATCTGCACGACCCGTTTGCGATGACCGGGCTGGTCCTGGTGCTGGTCGGGTTAGGCATCCGCTCTTGGGCGGCGGGCGTGATCAAGAAGACCAAGGTGCTCGCCACGACCGGGCCTTACCGGCTGTGCCGGCACCCGCTGTATCTCGGCTCGCTGTTGATGATGCTCGGCTTTTGCATCATCGTCAGCAACGCGCTCGACGCCTGCATCGTGTTCGGCCCGGTGCTGGTGATCTACCTGCTGACCATGCGCCGCGAAGAACGGCGACTGGCCGAGCGGCACGGCGAAGCCTGGACGCAATACGCCGCATCCGTGCCCCGATTCTTTCCGTACCGCTTGTTCACCAACTTCCGCACCGAATGGTCGCTCGGCCAGTGGCTGAACAATCGCGAGTACAACGCCGCCGTCACCACCCTCGCCGCGCTGACGTGCCTGCACTTCTGGCGCGTGATGTAGGGCCGAGCCAGCCTGACTGTTGGCGAACAGCGAGTTTACGGCTGCAATTCGGAGCGTGCGCGCCGACCAATTCTGCGTGCCTATGTCGGGCGTTTACGGCGCTCATCTGTTGAGCGCCAATTCTCTCTAACTGCTCGCCCCTTCACGCTTCGCGCGCCGCTTGCGACTGAGATGACGCTTTCGTCTGTGGAATGCGGTGTTCGTGTGATCCTCAGCGGACGGCGCGGGTGAACGGGGAATCGCCCGCGTGTTGCAGCGGCGCGCAAGATGGTTACGTAGGTCGGGCTTTCCAGCCTGACGCGAATGCCCCATCACGCTGGAAAGCCTGGTCTACGTTGGCGCTATCGGCCGGCTGAGTGGATCGGCGAGGCAGGCGAGAGGGTGCGCTTGGGCGGAATCCGTGGAGATGCTGCGCGCATGGCGCTGGTTTCAAAAAAGGGCAAAGGCGGTGCGGGCGCGAGCAAAGAAAGTCAAAATGCAAAACGCAAAACGCAAAATGAAAAATTAGGAATCACCTGCGGCCATTTTGACTTTTGCGTTTTGCATTTTGCATTAACGGCGCCGGTGAGGAGCCAGCTCCCCAGTTGCAGGCTCCGCCTCACGCTACGCCGTGCAATTCCATCATGCCTCTCACATGACCTACCGAAGACGACTTAACTTAAGAGTTCGTAAGGTTCGGGCAATTATTTGTGGCTGCCTTGTACGGTCGCTACATTGGGTGCGTTGCTGATCCCTCTTCGTAACGACTCGGGCTGGGGCAATTTTCAAAGCGTCGCTTACGCCATTTCTTCGGGAGGCTGCCATGATCCGTTTGCGCTTGGCGATTTGTCTGACTGCGGCAATGGCTCTGCTGACGGTCCCTCTGCAGGCGGCGGATTCGCTGCCGCCGGATATGATCCAGCGGCTTAAAGCGGCGACCGTCTATCTCAAGACGGCCCTGGGACCGTTGGAAATGTCGGGCTCCGGGTTCGTTATTCAAGCGAGCGGCGATAGTGCGCTGATCGTGACCAACCGGCACGTCGTGGCAAAGCCGGCGATTCTGCAGCCAGGCGGGTACATCCGCGGACTGCACGGGCGCGATCGCATGAACTTGCACCGCGCGCAGCGCGCCTTGAGCTCAACCGTGCCCGTCGTCACTGCGGTTTTCAATAGCGGCGAACCGAATGAAGAAGCCCTCAAAGCCGAAGTGCTTTGCCAATTGGACGAACCCGATCTGGCCGTGTTGAAAGTCGCGAAGCCGAAAACGCCGGTCGTCCCGCTCGAATTCCGCAGCGTACCGCAACCTGTTGAAACCATGCCGGTGTTCATCGTCGGCTTTCCGTATGGCGAAGCGCTGTCTACGAACCAGGGGAACCCGAACATCACGATTGGCAAGGGATCCGTTTCAAGCGTTCGCAAGGATCAGAACGGCAAGTTGGCGAAGGTGCAAATCGACGGCGCGTTGAACCCCGGCAACAGCGGCGGTCCCGTCGTCGACGGTCAGGGGCGTCTGATCGGAATTGCCGTGCAGACGATTCAAGGCAGCAATATTGGCCTGACGATCCCTGCCGGCGCGTTGACCGACGTGCTGGCGGGCAGTCTGGGAAAGCCGAGCATTACCGTCTCTCCGATCGTCAACGGCGCCGCGCCCAAATACGAAATCAGCGCGTCGGTGATCGATCCCTTAGGCGATCTCAAGACGGCAGTCATTTACATTGTGCCGCAGTCCATCCCGGCCGATCCCGGCAAAGCCGGCCAGGCTCAGTTGGCGTCCCACGCGGGCAGTCGCAAGATCGCGTTAACGCTTCAGAACAACGTCGCGCGGGCTGAGCTGCCGCTGACTGCCCAGCAGCGGCAATCGCTCAAGGAGGTCACGGTTCAAGCGTCGTTCGTCAACGGCCAGGGCGCAACCGTGTACCTCGATCCCCAGATTATTGCCGTTCCGACGCCGATTCAGGCGACTGTCACCGCTAAAGCTCAGGTCGGGAACGGCCCCGGGCAGAGCGGCGTGACAGCGACGTTTACGCAGACCGAGCGCAGCGGCAACGGCGTGCGAACTTCGCGTCGTCAGGTGTCGATCTTCCACGGCGGATCTTCCGGCAACAGCAACAATGACGACAAGAAACCGTCGCCGCCGAGCCCGAAAAGCAACAGCCGCTTCAAAGTCGGAGACAAGGTGCTGGTGGATTGGGCCGGGCGGACGCATAACGGAGAAGTCGTCGAAATCGCAGCCACGGGTTGGATCAAAGTCAAATTTGAGCTCAATGGCATTGAATTGACGCCAGCGCTTCCGCAGGACAAGTTGACGCCCGTCAAAAGCGCAGCCGGCGGCGACACGAGCAAATCGGCGGCTTCGGCTTCTGCGATGCGCACGTGGACCAGCAAAAACGGCAAGTACCGCGTCACCGCGAAATTTATCGAATTGAAAGACGATTCGGTGAGACTTGAACGAGAGGACGGCGAGACGTTGGCCGTCGCCCTGGACAAGCTGACCGAAGCGGATCAGCAGTTCGCTCGCAAGCAAGCGGAGGAGAACCCGTTCGGCGCTGATGCCGATAGCGAGTGACGCGAGTCCGCCCTAACCTACTTTGGCGCGGGGGTAGTAGCGGAATCCATTAGGATTCCGGGCCGTGATGCAGGGGCGACGGGATCTTCACAGATTCCGCTACCTTTGTTTCCGGTCCGCGGTTTACCGCCGGCTGGTTGCGCCTGCTCCGCTGCGCACGGCGACGCGGCCGGGCTGCCCGCCTTCGTGCAGCGTGAACTCGGCCCAGATCGGCAGATGGTCGGAGACGGCCAGGGCCTGCTGCATGCTGAGGTTGAACTCGCGCATCATGTCGACCACGCCGCCTTGCCCGAGATACTCGGTGGTGGCTCGCGAGTCGAAGATGATGTTGTCGTACAGCTTGTTGCCGCGAGTGTTCGTCGCCCGGCCGGAAATGGCCCACGCGAGATGAGGCGTCTGGCCCAGTTCCCCAAAGTGGCGGTCGTCGGCGTTCAGGTCGCCCAGCAGGATGACGTCGTCTTCTCCGCGGCCGTCCTGGGCCACGGCGCGCATCACGTCATCCAGCACGCTCAACTCCTTGGCAACCTCGTCGGGATCCGTGTGAATGTCGATCAGCGTAAAGGTGAAGGCTTCGGAAGGCGGCGGGCCGCGCACGCGAAAGCCGGCGACCAACGGCTCGCGGTGCAGCAGGTCGTCGGGGTCGTTCACCGTGTAGACCGACTCGCGGTCGCACTCCAGGCTGGCGGCGTTGTAAATGAACGCGTATTGCTCCTTGCTCGACGTGCGGCCGAGCCGAGGGCCGATAACGTAGTCGTAATGTGCGCCTTCGGCGTTGATCATGGCGATGAAGCGCGGCAGCAGGTCCTGCGACTGGGCGCGGATTTCCTGAATGGCGACCACGTCGAAGTGGCGGATCACTTCGGCCAGGATTGCCGCAATGTCCGGTTTGTCGAGCTTGTGCTCGCCGAAGACCTGGATATTGAACGAGGCGATCCGTAGCGAATTGCCTTGCCGCGCGATCGGCGGCAGCGGCAAGGCCTCGGACTGTTTGACCTGGTTCGGATCGCCGCCGCCGATGCCCAACCGGTCCAGAATGGTTCTGGCCTGCTTGGAGAAACCGAACCAACTGGCGACCAAGGCGACCAGCAGCGGCAAGAGATAGCGAGGTTTTCGCACAAGCCCCTCCTTGGGCTGGCAGTGTGAAAGGATATGAGGCGCCGATCCGGCAACCGGGCTCGCCTCCAGCCTTCCTGATCAGAGAGCGAGCAATTGGGCCGCAATAGGATAGTAGAAGCCACAAACGCGCCTAGGCCGGATTTTGGCGGCAATCAGGCGAGATTGCCTAGGCTGCGCAAAACTGCTCCCATTCGGCGAGTCGGCGCCATGCCGGCTTTGTTTCGCCACGATCCGGGCTTGCCCCGGTCGGGCAATGATTTGTAGCTAGCTCGCTTGCCGCCCTGACACTCGTGCTCCGCTTTTCCGCGTTTGTCGGCCGCCAGCGGCGGCCGGGTGACGTTCGCGGAAAAGCGGAACGGGGGCGCGGTGGGGCGACGTTTCTAGCCGATCAATCAGCGCTCCCCCGGGACAAGCCCGGGCGGTGGCTGGATACTACAAGAATACACAGACCGCAAAGGCTCCGGGCCCGAGGCGACCTTACCTACGGGCTTCGCGCACCAGGTGCCCCAACTCAGGGAGAATCAGCCGCTCCATGGCCAGACGGACGGCGGCCGGCGAGCCGGGCATGGTCAGCACGACGGTTCTGTCCATCACGCCGCCGACGGCTCGCGATAGCATGGCGGCCGGGCCGATCTCCTCAAAGCTCAACATCCGGAACAGCTCGCCGTAGCCAGGCAGCGGCTTGTCGAGCAGTTGGCTGACCGTCTCGAACGTCTGGTCGCGGCTGGAAATGCCGGTGCCGCCGGTGAGCAAAACGGCGTCAATTTCAGGCCGGCCGGCCAGAGCGATCAGCAGCGGCCGCATCCGCTCCGGCTCGTCAGGGATGATTTCGCGGGCGGCTACGGTATGACCCGCCGACAGCAGTCGGTCGATCACGCCCTGGCCGCCGGTGTCGTTTTCAACGGTTCTGGTGTCGCTGACGGTTACGACGGCGCAGCTAAGGCTTTGCGGCGACTGGGAGCGATGTTCGGCGGCAGATTGACTCATTGGGATCGACGGGGAAAGCTGGCGAGAAAGGGCGAATGCGACCGGTTTTTATTGTCCGCATCTGTCGGACGCGCTTATACTAAACGGAGCCGCCCCCGTCGACGATGTCAGGCAGGCTTTCGCTGTTTTTCCGAGTTTCCGGCCCCCCCGAAGTGCGAGAGAGAAGGAGTCCGCCATGTCGAGACGCATCTCGTCGCTGTTGGCCGCCGTCGTCGCTTCCGCGGCGGGGCTCGTCTTTGCTCCGGGGCGTGCGGCGGCCGAGACGATCGTGCTGGAAACCGGCGGCCGCATTGAAGGCGAGATCGTCAACGACAAAGAGTCTCAGCGCGAGACTTACGTTATTCAGACTGCCAGCGGCGGCCGGGTGACGTTGGCTCGCAGCCAGGTCAAGGAAGTCATTCGGCAAACCGAGGCCGAGCTGGAGTACGAAAAGATCCGGCCCCAGTACCCGGACACGGTCGAGGGGCAGTGGGAACTGGCCGCCTGGTGCCGCGACCATAACCTCCAGCGGTTGCGCGACAAGCACCTGGAGCGGATCATCGAACTGGAGCCGATGCACAAAGAGGCGCATCGGCTGTTGGAACACGTCTGGGACCCACAGCAGGGGCAATGGAAGACGAAGAAAGGCTTTTGGGAGGACCAAGGCTACGTCTTTTATCAGGGAGACTGGATGACGAGCCAAGAGGTGGAGCTGAAGGAGCGGACCCGCAAGAACGAATTGGCCGTCAAGGAATGGAAGCGCCGCTTGAAGTTATGGCGCGGTTGGCTGGGGACCGATCGCCGCGAGGAAGCGCTGGGGAGCCTGGCCGAGATCGACGATCCGTATGCGGTGGCGGCGCTGGCGGAATACCTGGCGAAAGAAACGGACGAGTCGGTGCGCATTCGCTACATTGAAGCCTTGGCTCGCGTCGGCACTCCGGCGGCCTCGCGCGTATTGGCCGAGTTCTCCTTGCACGACGAAAGCGAAGAAGTCCGGCTAACCTGCCTCGATTACCTGGATGACGATCCGCCGCCCGAAGCGGTCGATTTTTACATCAAGAGATTAAAAGACGCCAACAACAAGGTGGTGAACCGCGCCGGGCTGGGATTGATGCGGATGGGCAGCCGCCGCGCCATCGGGCCCTTGATCGATTCACTGATCACCCGCCACAAGCATGTGGTCCCGGCGCAGTCGATGGGCAACACCAGCGCTTCATTCGGCACGGGCGGCGGAGGCTTCAGTTTTGGCAGCGCGCCGCCGAAAGTGCTTAACGTGCCGTACAAGAACCAGGACGTGCTGCAAGCGCTGGTGCATTTGGGCGGCGGACCGAACTACAGTTACGACGTGGATAGCTGGAAGGCCTGGTGGGCCACGCAGCGCCGCGCACAAAGTCTGAACGCCCGCCGCGATTAGGCGCTTACGCCCAACAGGAAGTTGCTCCATGCCCAAACCGACCGTCGCCATTCTCGGCGCCAGCGCAGATCGATCCAAGTTCGGCAACAAAGCGGTCCGAGCCCACCTGCAGCAAGGCTACGACGTCTATCCCGTGAATCCCAAAGGGGGCCAGATCGAAGGGCTGACCGTCTACGCCAAGCTGGCAGACGTTCCGGTCGAGCATTTGAACCGGATCAGCATCTACCTGCCGCCGCAAGTCGGCCTGGCGGCGCTGGATGAAATTGCCGCCAAGGGCTGCGATGAACTGTGGCTCAACCCGGGCAGCGAAAGTCCTGAAATTCTGGCCAAGGCCGAAGTCTTGGGGCTGGAACCCATTCAGGCCTGCAGCATCGTCTCGCTCGGCGTGCATCCCGGCGAGCTGGAAAGCTAAGGCGGATATAGCGATTGTGTGCCTTTGGAGTCGAAGACAGATTTCAGGGTGGCATGCTTTCACGCGAGGCTTGCCGAGCGGGTAAGCATGTCGGATGGTGAGCATGCCTACGTCGGCGAGGCGCCGACGAAGGCATGGCGCCCTCGCGAGCTGGAAAGCTACGCCGCTCTTTGGCCGTAGGGGCCGCGGCGGCGGGCGAACCAGCTTTCGCCGAGCGTGGCCAGCGCCACGCGGTCTTCGAGGTTGGGCCGGAACACGGTCAGCAGCAACAGCGGCAGGTACCAGGCCAGGTAAATCCCGCCGGCGCCGGCAATCCAGAACTGCGTGCCGACCATCACGGCTGCGGAACAGCTCAGCAGGGTGCCCAGGTTCTTCTGCGCCGGCCAGATGGCAAACCCGCCGCACATGGCCAGAAATGCGGCCAGCACCGGAATGCGATACGGATTGGCCGACTTGTGGAAGCTCCAGAAGCCTTCGGTGATCGGCGTGGTGAAGTTGGGCCAACCGAACATCATTTTCAATTGGGCCACGAACTGCGCGAAGTTGGCCGAGGTGAAGATCAGCGGCACGACCATCAACGCCAGCACGGTCACAAACGCCGTACTGAACCGCAGCAATCCGCGCTGCCAGTAGAAGCCCAGCCAGAGCGGCAGCAGGAAGATCGGGTAATAGATTGCGCCGGTCGCCAGTCCGAGCAGCATGCCGGAGACGACCGGCCGGCGGTAGGCGGCCACGGCCCAGACCATCAGCGCCGCCGGCAAGACGTGGTCGATGCGTCCGGTCATCTGCGCCGTATAGGGCAACATCAAGTAGAGCGTGGCGGCGGCCACGCCCGTGCGAATGTTGTCAAAGTGCCAGACGCCGATCATGATCATGCCGATCACCACGGCCAGGTGCGACAAAATGGCCAGCGTGCGGGCCGTGGCGGCATGGACCATGTAATGGCCCTGTTCTTCCGAGACGGCGGGATCCTTGGGCGAGACGGCCTTGGTGGTAATGCTGGGCAACAGGAAGAACCAGGGATAGCCCGGGCCGTGCCGGACCAGGCTCTTGTCTTCGGCCTTGGCCTCGGCGCGCGCGAGCAGGTCGTCGAGCTTTCGCGGGCCTTCCAGGTCGCCGGCAGTCGGTTGCTTGGTCACGACGTTGACCATCAAGAACACCAGCAGCCAGAACGCGAGGAAGGTCAGCCCGCCGGGCGACAGGTTCGGTTCCAGCAGCGGCCGGCGCACCATCCGCGAGTCGAACAGCAGCCGGATCAGCAGCAAGCCGCTCAATGCCAGCAGCCAGACGTAGCCCCAGTATTTAATGTCGCCCGAGTGGTCGATCATCAGCAGCCCGGGCGCCAGCGCAATCAACAGCGCCAGATCCAGGTTGCGCATGCTCCAGATGCGACCGAACTTGATGAAGATCGCCATCGTCAGCAACGACGACAGATAGACCCAAGTCGTCAGGTTCAAGTCGTATTGATAGAGAATTCTTTCCATCGTCGGCTGCCGTCTTTCTCAAGGCCCTGATGGCGGCAATCAAATGAAGGGCGATCGCCGCCGCGCTGCCTGGCGGCCAAAATGCCCCAGTTCGGTGAACAAGAGTCCTCACAAATTCCTAATACCGCAACGTGCAAGATACGGTTTTCACCCTGTTTTGCAAGCGTTTGAGGCCCCGCACCCGCCGGGCTTTCGCTCGCAAGTCGCCTGGACGATAATGGTTGCGCTGAATGGGCGGGCTGGGCGTGCAGGGAGCGTGCATTGGAGCCGGTTTTCGAACGTATCGAGCAGTTGCTCAGCGGTCAGGGCGTGGTCTATCAAACGCTACGCCATGCCCCGGTGTTTACCAGCGCCGAGGCCGCCGCCGTCCGCGGAGCGCCGCTTGCTAGCGGCGCCAAGGCGCTAATTTGCAAAGCGGACGGGGAATTCGTCTTTTTCGTGCTGCCGGCCGACCGCAAGCTGGCCAGCAAGGCGGTTCGCTCCGCCCGGGGCTGGAAGAGCTTCCGCTTTGCCGACCGCGACGAGGTGCTGCAGTTGACCGGCTTGACGCCGGGCTCCATTCCGCCATTTGGCAGCCTGTTCGGTTTGAAAACGCTCTGCGATCGTCGGTTGGGAGGAAGCCCGATCATCAATTTCAACGCCGGCGATCACGCGATCTCCGTCGGCATGAGGTACGAGGACTACTTGAAGGCGGAGCAGCCCGAGCTGGGACTGTTCGCGGAATGAAGGCCGACGGATGGCGGCACCGCGGCCGGGCGTGATTTCGCAACCGTAGCAGAAGCTGTGAAGAATCTGGGAGGCGACGTTCACGCTGCGATGGCGTAGCCATTTTCAGAGCTGGGCCCAGGGCCCGGAATTGTCACCAATTCCGCTACAGCGCCGCGGTTCAGGTCTCGTCAACGCTCGAGTTGGCGCCCAAGCGTTCGCTGGCCGTGGCGGCCCAAGGACTGTCGACGGTCAGGTCAAGAAACGCTCGCCAATGGACTTCGGCCTCGTCGCGGCGGCCCAACTCATCCAGGGTGCGGGCCAGATGGTAGTGAGCGTCGGCATAGTCGGGATGATAGGCCAGCGCCCCTTGAAAGGCCGCCACCGCCAGATCGCGCTGTTCGGTCTCGGCCAGCACGCAGCCCAGGTTGGCGCGAGCTTCGACATAGTCTTCGTCGAGTTCGATGGCCATGTAATAGCGTTCGCGGGCGGCGCCGAGCTCGCCCAGGCGATAGAGCGTCTCGGCCAGGCTGAAGCAGATTTCGGCGTTCGGGCCGCCGGCGGCTAGCGCCGCGCGATACATGTCTGCCGCCAGCTCCAGCTCCCCGTCGTCTTCCAGCTCCGCGGCCAGCTCTCGCATCTCTTCGGGCGTGGCAAGTGCCGAAAGCTCTGCGCGGCGCGACCGCGGCGCCAGTTCGGCCTTTGCTTCGAGGGCTGCTTCCGGCGGACGCATGGTCGTTTCTTGCGACGCCGCCTCGGCGGCGCTGGCCTCGAAATCAAAGCGCAACTGTCCGCCCGACTCGATCAGCCCGTCGCCTTGCCGCAGCAAGAGCTGCTTGCCTTCGACGATCACTGAAAGCTGGGCCAGGGGCCGCTCGATATCGGGCAGCAGGCGCTCGAGCGCCGCCAGTTTCTTTTCGATGGCCTGGGGCGAAACTCCGGCCGCCAGCAGCTCCGCCAGGCAGCGGGCGGTGGCGACCTGCTGGAAGTCGAAATAGGGGAGCTTGCGGACCTCGCGAACCGGCGAGATCAGCCCGCGACGATGCCAGCGGCGAATCACCGCCACGGAAACGCCCAGCAAGTCGGCGAGCATGGCTGGCGTGTAGAGCCGATGGATGTTCTGTTCCCCTTCGACGAACCCCAGCCGTTGCCAGAGCTGCGTTTCGGTGATCACGCGAACGGTTCCCTGCTCGACCCCGGCGCGCAGCTCGTCGCCGAGCGACTCGGTGAGATCGTTGAGCGGCAGCTCCGCCTCTCCGACGACAATCAATTGCGGCCGCTCGGAAAGCTTCTCCACCACCGCGCCGCCGCTGGAGCGTACAAGCTGCTGGGCCTCGCGCCGCGACATGCCGGCGAGTTTGCCGACGAAAGCCACGCGCTCGTCCTTGAGGGCGTCGGCGGCGGGAGCGGGGGAGCGAGCGGGCATGCGTTACGTGCGAGAGGGGCTCGCGGCAAAGTCTGTGTCAGTGAGGTCGCCCTAACCGTGCGGCAACCGCTTGGCTTGCAGCAGCCGCGGGGGCGAGCCCGCACTCGACAAGCCAGGAAAGGCGTATGCTCGGGGCATCTTGCCGCGGCGGCAATTGCCGTCGGAAGGGGCAGGCAGATGGAA